>NZ_JAAGPE010000279.1:0-11827 GCF_017104605.1 Burkholderia sp. Ac-20384
TCGCCGCAAGGCCGCCTGCTCGGCCCCAAATCCATCCGGGACGGCGTGACGGTCGCACTCGCCGGCCCGCTCTGAACCCTTTTGTTTCGCTTTCTTTCGACAGGACGAATCCGATGAAAACCGACGCCGAATCCCATCAACGGATGACCGAACGCCGCCGTGCGGGCCACGAGAAGAAGCAGGCCGCCGCCGTCAACGAAAAGGGCCTGCTGATTGTCAATACCGGCAACGGCAAGGGCAAGAGCACGGCCGCGTTCGGCATGGCCGTGCGCGTACTCGGCCACGGCATGCGGCTCGGCGTCGTGCAGTTCATCAAGGGCGCGCTGCACACGTCCGAGCGCGACTTCCTCGGCGCGGTGGCCGAATGCGATTTCGTGACGATGGGCGACGGCTATACGTGGAACACGCAGAACCGCGACGCCGACATCGCGACCGCGCGCAAGGGCTGGGACGAGGCGCGCCGGATGATCGAGAGCGGCGACTACCGGATGGTGATCCTCGACGAGCTGAACACGGTGCTGAAGTACGAATACCTGCCGCTCGACGAAGTGCTCGCGACGCTCACCGCACGTCCGGATTCGGTGCACGTCGTCGTGACCGGGCGGCATGCGCCCGATGCGCTGATCGATGCGGCCGACCTCGTCACCGAAATGCGGCTCGTCAAGCATCCGTACAAGGAACAAGGCGTGAAGGCGCAGCGCGGCGTGGAGTTCTGAGCATGCCCGCCTGCCCCGCGCTGTTCGTCAGTGCGCCCGCGTCGGGCCAGGGCAAGACGTCGGTAACGGCCGGCCTCGCGCGGCTGCACCGCCGGCTCGGCCGGCGCGTGCGCGTGTTCAAGACCGGGCCCGATTTTCTCGATCCGATGCTGCTCGAACGCGCGAGCGGCGCACCGGTGCATGCGCTCGATCTCGGGATGGTCGGTGAGGCCGGCTGCCGTGCGCTGCTGGCCGACGCCGCGCGCGAGGCCGACCTGATCCTGATCGAAGGCGTGATGGGGCTGTTCGACGGCACGCCGAGCAGTGCCGATCTCGCGGCCGCGTTCGGCGTGCCGGTCGTCGCGGTGATTTCCGCGAAGTCGATGGCGCAGACGTTTGCGGCGATCGCGTTCGGGCTCGCGCGGTTCCGGCCGGGGCTGCCGTTTCACGGTGTGCTGGCGAATCGCGTCGGGTCGGAGCGGCATGCGGAACTGCTGCAACAGGCGCTGCCCGATGACCTGCGCTGGCTCGGGCACGTGCCGGCCGATGCGGGCATCGCTTTACCCGAGAGGCATCTTGGCCTGCACCAGCCGAGCGACATCGACGATCTCGATGCGCGCCTCGATCGCGCGGCCGACGTGCTGGCGCAAACGGCGCTTGCCGAGTTGCCGCCGGCCGTTGCGTTCGCGGAACCCGATGCTGCCGCGCCGCTGCCGCGCGCGCTCGCCGGCAAGCGGATCGCGGTGGCGCGCGATGTGGCGTTTTCGTTCATCTATCCGGCGAATCTCGCGTTGCTCGACGCGCTCGGTGCGCAGGTGCGATTCTTTTCGCCACTTGCCGACGAACCCGTGCCGGACGCTTGCGACGCACTGTTCCTGCCGGGCGGCTATCCGGAACTGCATGCGGTGACGCTCGCGGCGAATGCCACGACTGCTCGGTCGATTCGCGCACACGCGGCGGCTGGCCGGCCGATCCTCGCGGAATGCGGGGGGATGGTGTATCTGTGTGAATCGCTGTCCGATGTGGACGGCGTGACGACGCCGATGCTCGGGCTGTTGCCGGGTCAGGCGACGATGCAGCGCCGGTTCGCGGCGCTCGGCATGCAGCAGTTCGAAACGCGCAGCGGGACGATGCGTGGGCATACGTTCCACTATTCGCGGCTCGAAACGCGGCTGGAACCGGTCGCGCGCGCCGTACGCCCCGACGGTGCATCGGGCAGCGGTGAAGCCGTCTATCGTCGCGATTCGATCGTCGCGACGTACATGCACATGTACTGGCCGTCGAATCCGGAAGCGGTCGTGGCGCTGTTCAGCGGGGAAGGAAGCGCTCTGGGCTGACCGATGCCGTGCTCGGATCGGGAATGCGTCGCCCGCATGCGGGCCAGGAAGGCCTCGCTGTCGAATGGCTCGGGTGCTCCCGATGCGTCACCGGCCTGCAACGCGCGCATTTGCGTTTCGTGTGACTCGAGAAGTCGCAAACCGGCTCATATGACGTCGCTCGCAGAACCGTACTGTCCCGACTGCACTTGAGCATCGACGAATTCGGCAAAGTGGTCGCCCAGGGAAACGGATGTGTTTCGCGACATGAGTCACCTCCTTTTCAATGGGGCCATCATTTGCCAAAGTTTGGTACTTCAGGCGCTCAGCTGCTGCGGCGACCATGCCGATGCCCAGCCTCGCGCCGGATGCGTCGTTTCCCCGGTCAAACCAGGAACGTCTCCGCCAGCTTCACCCAGTACGACGCGCCGGTCGGCAACGCCGCATCGTTGAAGTCGTAACCGGGGTTGTGCACCATGCAGCCGCCCTCCCCGTCGCCATTCCCGATGATCAGGTAGCAGCCCGGCCGCTTCTCGAGCAGGAACGCGAAATCCTCGCTGCCGGTGAGCGGCACCATCCCGTCGATCAGGTTCGCGTCGCCCACCCACTCGCGTGCGACGTTGCGCGCGAACGCGGTCATTTCCGCGTCGTTGACGAGCACCGGGTAGCGGCGCTGGTAGTCGATCGTCGCGGACGCGCCGAACACGGCCGCCTGCGCATGCACGACTTCCTTGATGCGCGTCTCGAGCAGGTCGCGCACCTCCGGCTTCAGCGCGCGCACCGACAGTCGCATCTGCGCGCGATCGGGAATCACGTTCGGCGCTTCGCCCGCGTGGATCGCGCCGACCGTGACGATCGCCATGTCGAGCGGCGACACGTTGCGCGACACGATCGTCTGCAGCGCAATGACGATCTGCGCGCAGACGACCACCGAATCGACCGTCTTGTGCGGCACCGCCCCGTGGCCGCCATGGCCCTGCACGTCGACGATCACCGTATCCGACGACGCCATGAACGACCCCGGCAGAAAGCCGAACTTGCCCGTCGGGAAGCCGGGCATGTTGTGCATCGCGAAGATCGCGTCGCACGGGAACAGCTCGAACAGCCCTTCGTCGAGCATCTTCTTCGCGCCGCCGAGCCCTTCCTCGGCCGGCTGGAAAATCAGGTTCAGCGTGCCCGAGAAGCGGCGCTCGCGCGCAAGATGCTTCGCGGCCGCCAGCAGCATCGCGGTGTGGCCGTCGTGGCCGCACGCGTGCATCTTGCCGGCGATCCTGCTCTCGTACGGCAGGCCCGTGGCCTCGTGGATCGGCAGCGCGTCCATGTCGGCGCGCAGGCCGAGCCGCTGCGTGCCGTTGCCGACCTTCAGCTGTGCGACGACGCCCGTGCCGCCGAGCCCGCGATGCACCGTGTAGCCCCACGACTGCAGTTGCTCCGCGACGAGGTCGCTCGTCGCGAATTCCTCGAAGCCGAGCTCGGGGTGGGCGTGGATGCGGTGCCGGATCTCGATCATTTCGTCGGCGAGGCCTGCGGGAATCACGCTGTGCGTCACGGTGTCGTCTCCTGTCCTGTGGGGAATATGCAGGCAAGGATAGTGGGTTCGACGGCAACCAGGCAGACGGTAAGTCGTCGTGGTAGCAACTGTCAGTTGCCATATCCAGCATGATGCGCAGCAAGCGCGAGCCGGCCATCCGGACGACTGCCGCGCAGGATCCGAACGCGCAAAACTGTGCGCCACCCATCGATCTCTTGCGCATGAGGACCACGGTGACTATCGTTCAGAATCATAAAATAGTGCCTATGCATCAATATCTTGCGAATGCTTGTTCACTTTTTGACGCTTGTACATTTTTTGTGTACGCTGATAAAAAAGTGAACACGCGATTCCCCTTGATGCCCGCTAACCCTTCCCTCTCCGTGTCGGAACAGCACGTGCTCGACGAAGCCTGTGCCGCGTTCGAAAGCGCGACCCGGCGCTTTCGCGCTCGGCCGGTGCGCGTGCCGGCCGCCTACCAGGCGCGCGCCGACGCCATGATCCGCTTCGACGTTGCCGGGCCGGCATTCGAGATGCCGGTCGCCGTGAGCCTGCGCGTCGAATCGCTGGCGGGCGCGCTGGCGGAATTGCGCCGCCGTGGCGGCACCGCGGTGCCCGGCGAACGGCCGCTGATGCTGGTCGCACCGCATCTTTCGGCGGAACTGGCCGCCGGCCTGACCGACCAGGGCATCCCGTTTCTCGATACCGCCGGCAACGCATGCCTGATTCAGCCGGAAGCGACCGTGATGATCGCGGGCCGGCCGAAGCCCGCCCGCACACCGCACCGACAGGCATCGCGCGCGACGACGCCGAAGGGGCTGGCCGTAATGTTCGCACTCGCGACGCAGCCGGGCCTGGTCGCGCAACCGTACCGGGCGATCGCCGCCGCGTCGGACGTCGCGCTCGGTACGGTCAATCTCGCGATGGACGATCTGATCGCGCGCGGCCTCGTCGGGCAGCGCCGCAACGGCGAGCGCCTGATGCCCGACTGGCCGCGCTTCGTGCAGGAATGGGGCGCGCTCTACCCCAGCCGCTTGCGCGCGAAACTGCCGAGCCGCCGGTTTGCCAGCCTCGCGCCCGACTGGTGGCGCGGCTTCGATTTCGCGGCATTCGATGCGCGACTCGGCGGCGAGCCGGCAGCCGACCTGCTGACGCACGACCTGAAACCGGCCACGATCACCGTCTATACGCACGGCACCGCGTCGAACCGGCTGCTGCTCCAGGGCCGCCTGCGTCCGGACGAGCGCGGCGAAGTCGAGATCGTCGAAGCGTTCTGGCCACGGTCGGCGGAGCCTGGCTGGCGCGAGCAGGAAGTACCGATCGTGCCGCCGCTGTTGATCTACGCGGATCTCGTCGCGTCCGGCGACAGTCGCAATCTCTCCATCGCCGATCGTATCCATGACCGATACCTCGCCCATCCGCCCGCTTGAGATCGACGCGCGCCGGCCGCTGGAGCCCGCGGCGGTTGCGCTGCTGCAGGCCGTCGGCTCGGCCTGCGCGCGCCTCGACGCGGCGTTCGTGGTGGCCGGCGCCACTGCGCGCGACATCCTGATGTGGCACGTGCACGGCATCCGGCCAGTGCGTGCGACGAGAGATGTCGACGTTGCAGTGTGTGCGGTGAGCTGGCCATTTCACGCGCAACTCGTCGAGGCACTCGTCGCGACCGGGCAGTTCACGCGTGCACCGAAACAGCAGCAGAAACTGCTGTTCGAAAGCGGCGCTCACGGCTTTCGCACGGAGCTGGATCTCGTGCCGTTCGGGCCGCTCGAAACGCCGCCGGGCGAGATCGCGTGGCCGCCCGGCGGCGATTTCGTGCTGAACGTGCTCGGGTTTCAGGAAGCAGTGGACACTGCACAGCCCGTGTCGATCGACGCGCACACCGTGGTGCCGGTGGCCAGCCTGCCGGCGCTGGCGCTGCTGAAGCTGCTTGCCTGGAAGGACCGGCGTGCGCGCCAGAACAGCGACGCGTACGACCTGCTGTTCCTGCTGCGGAATTTTCACGACGCCGGCAATCGCGAACGTATCTGGGACGCCGCGCCGGACCTGCTCGAAATGCACGCGTTCCAGCCGGGCCTCGCCGCTGCCGCGCTGCTCGCACGAGAGGCGAAACGCATTGCGTCGCCGCCAACACGCGATGCGATCCGTGCGCTGTTGTCGGACGAGGCGACTTATGCCGCGCTCGGCCAGGATCTGCTGGCACGCGCGTTCGCGTTGCTGCCCGGTGAATTCAGCGACGACGTCGGCCGGTATCTCGACGCGTTCCGTCACGCCTTTCTCGTTGACGAACCCGCGCCGCGTGCTTGACGCGCCGCTGTGAAACAGCAGCGCGATCGTGTCGATGCCCGGCCGCGCTCAGGCCGCCCAGTCTTCGAGCGACAACCCGGCGACACGGCCGAACTCGCGGCTGTTTTGGGTGACGAGCACCGCACCGGCCGCGATTGCATGGCCGGCGATCGACGCGTCGTTCGCGCCGATCGGCGTGCCGCGCGCGGCGAGATCGGCACGAATCACGGCCGTTGCATCGACGGCCGCCGTATCCCACGACAGCACGCCATCCAGCCGCGACACAAAAGCCGTCACGAGTTCCGCATGCTTCGGTGAAGCCTTCCTGCCGACCGCGCCAAATCGCATTTCGGCATAGGTAATCGCCGAGACGACGATCCGGTGCTGCGCATTGACGCACGATTGCAACCGCGACAGCACCACGGGCGGCCGCTCGCGCATGATGAACGAACAGATGTTCGTGTCGAGCATGTAGAGCGTGGTCACTGGTCGGACCCCGTCGGTGCGGCGCCATCGTCGGACAGGTCGAAGCGGCCGGACTCGATGACGGCCGGGCGTTCGGCAAGGAAGTCGGCGTCGGCCGGCGGTTCGCTCGCGAACGAGAGCCACGTGGGCCGCACGGGCCGCAGCAGCAGCGTGTCGCCCTCGCGGCGGATCTCGAGTTCCGTCACCCCCTCGAACTCCATGTCCTTCGGGATGCGGATTGCCTGGTTACGAGCGTTCTTGAAAATGGAAACGGTGCGCATGAGCCACTCCATGGGAGTACGATGCGCCCATTCTAGGCATATGCCGGCATATGTCAATTTGAGGGCACGTAAGTCGGATGTCGCGCCCCATGCTGTCGCGGATGTTTTTGCCATGTCGCGGGCCTGTCGTCGGTGAGGAGAGCGATCCATTCTTCACGACGCAGGCCGCGCGGTCCATATCCCGAACGGCCGACGCGGGCGTGCCGCGGCGCCGCGCCGCACCGGGCACCCGTGCCGTCACGGCAACCGGAAAGTGTCGAAGAATGTATCGCGCTCGATCACGGTGAGCGCCGCGCGCTTGTGCGGGAAGTCGAACTCCTTCAGCGTGTAGAACCCGAGCCGGTGCATGTACGCGATATGCCGCACGTGATCGACGCGCGGTTCGCCCACCAGACGCTGCGTGCGCGGTTCATCGACGAACATGTAGTGCAGCACCCCGCTCCACCAGGCATGCAGCTTGCCGGCGCTCTGGAAACGCGAATCGCCGATCAGCAGGTGCAGCCCGCGGTCGTAGTCGTGCGCGTCGTAGAACGGCGCGAGACGGTCTTCCTTCGCCCAGTAGAACTCGAAATAGCCGAACGGCGTGTCGTCGAAATAGCCGATCATCGGGTGCATGTGCGGATCGGCGAGCCGCTCGGCGAGATACGCCGCGTGCTCGTCGCGCGTGCCGCGCTGGTCCCAGAAATGCGCGACGCGATCGAGATTCATCCAGCCGCTGAACAGATCCGCGTGCGCGTCGACGTCGACGGTGCGCAGGCTGAACGTCATCCCGACCTGCGGCATGTAGCGTGCATAGATCTCGCCGGCCGGCGACGGCGGCCGCACCGGGTGCCGGTGGCCGTTCGTGATCACATGGCGCAGCGGCATGCCGCCCGACGCGGGCGCCTTCAGCCACGGCCGCGGGTTCTGCCAGAACGTCGCCCGCGACACGGTGACGCGCAGCGTGTCGCCGGCGACCTGCGCGCCGTCGATCACGCCCTCGCGCACCGCGCGCGCGACCTACGACGCAACGGCTGCCGCATCGGCCCCGCCGAGCGGCCCCGCGATCGTCGCCGCGTCGTAGCGCGTGTCGGTGTTGAACAGCGCGACGAACGCCGCGAGCAAACCGTCCGGCGAGTCGTCGGGCCGCCACGCGTCGAGCGTGTGCTCGACGACTGCCATCGCCTGCCCGTGCGCGGCGCCGTCGAGTGCGGCGGCCACTTCACCTTCGACGGCGTCCGCGGCGCCGGCCGGTTTCGTCAGCGTATCTTCCATCACAGTGCTCCCGCGTCATGGCGGTCGGCGAGGACGTGCAGCCCCCGCTCGAGTGCCGGAAACAGGCTGCGCTGGAAGTTGTTCCAGCGCAGTTCGAGAATCGTGTCGTCCGGTGCGATCGGCGTGTCGAGCACGTCGCAGATCACCTCGCCGGAGTCGATGCCGTTGTCGACGTAGTGAAACGATGCGCCCGTCATCATCACGGGCTCGATGGACGAGGTCGTGCCGTTCGCCCAGTCGACCCGTTCGCCGCGCGCGCCGTGCAGCGCGTCGAGCGTTGCCCACGCGCCGCGCCGCTGGAACGGCGAACCGTCGGCCGTGATGCCCGGGTGGATGTTGGCGATGCGCCGGTGAAAGCGCGCGCCGGGCCGCACGAGCTCGTCGAGGATCACGAGCAGCCCGTCGAGCACGACGACGTCGGCGTCGAGTTCGAGCAGGCGCTCGAGCAGGCGGCGTTCGAACGCCTGCTTGGCCGCAGCGCGCTCGCTTGCGTCGCGGGGCAGCCGCCGGTACGTCGACGGAATCGAGCAGAACAGTTCGTCGACCGGCCGGCCCTGCACCGCCAACCCTTCCGGCAGGATCCACGGGCGGCCCGGCGTACGGGCGAAGCCGTAATCGGCGACTTTCGCGCGGTCGGCCGGCGAACCGTCGTCGTCGTCGACGATCACGCCCTTGAGCGTGTAGCGTTCGCCGAGCGGCGAGTCGTTCAGGCGTTCGACGAGATATTCGAGCGGCGCCTTCATGTAGCGCGTGCCGCCCTGATAAGCGACCGGCTGACCGGCACGATCGGCCGCGCCGTTGCGCAGCGACTGGATGTAGACGAGATTTTTCTTCGGCATGGATGCGTCGTGGAAAAGCGGACGAAGGCGCCGCGGCCCGCCCGCGCCGGCCACGAAGGCCGGCCGGCGGGCCGCGGCGCGCGACGTCACCAGTTGTATTTCGCGGTCGCGATCACGGTACGGTCGGTGCCGAAAATGCAGACGCTCGTCGACTGGCAACCGCTGATGTAGTGGCGGTTGGCCAGGTTCGTCCCATTCACGGCGAAGCGCCAGTTATGCGTGTCGTAGTGCACACCCGCGTCGAACAGCGTGACGCTCGATACCGTCAGCGCGTTGTCGGCCCCACCGGCCGACGCGCTCTGGTAGCGAATGCCGCCGCCGAGACCGAAGCCCGCCAGCGGCCCCGTGTGCCACGTCCAGTCGGTCCACAGCGACGCCATCTGGCGCGGACGCGGAACGTCGACCGGCCAGTTGTTCAGCGACACGTCGTTGGCCTTCACGTTCTTCACGTCCTGGTACACGTACGAGGCGATCACCGACAGGTTGCGCGTGACCTTGCCGGTCGCGCTCAGCTCGATCCCGCGCGAACGCACTTCGCCGGTCTGCACCGACTTCGTGCCGGTATCGTCCTGGCTCAGCAGTGCCGGCGTGATCACGTTGGTCTGGTTGATCTGGTAGATCGCCGCGTTCAGCATCAGGTTCTTGCCGGGCGGCTGCCAGCGCAGGCCGGCCTCGATCTGCTTGCCGCGCGTCGGCTGCGGCAGCCCGCCGCCGAGCAGGTTCACGCCGATCAGCGGGTTGAACGACGTCGCGTAGCTGACGTACGGCGACAGCCCGTAATCGCCCTGGTACGTGAGGCCGACGCGGCCGGTGAACGCCGTGACGTCCGCCTTCGTCGACGTGCCGGCCGCGCGGTCGTCCATCCGCATGTTGACCCAGTCCTCGCGGCCGCCGAGCGTCAGCGTCCAGCGGTTCCACTTGATCTGGTCCTGCGCGTACAGGCCGAACGTGTTCATCGTCGTGTACGTGTTCGTGCGATACGTGGTGTTCGGATCGGAGAACACGGCCGTCGTGACCGGCGCGTACACCGGGTTGTACAGGTTCAGCGTCGGCGCGGCGGCCAGCCATTCGCTGTCCGTTGCGGTCTGGCGGTTGTACTGGAAGCCGAGCAGCAGCGTGTGCTGCAACGGGCCCGTCGCGAAGCGGCCTTCGACGTTGTTGTCGATGTCGAAGCGGCTGTAGTTCATCTGGAACACGCCGGCCCACCGGTTGACGGTGGTCAGCGTATCGTCGGAGAAGCCGGCGCCCCACACCGAACCGTTGTCGAGCGACAGGTGCATCAGGCGCACGTTCTGGCGGAACGTCCAGGCGGGCGTCAGGTTCTGCTCGAACTGGTAACCGACCGACCACTGCTTCTTGCGGTAGTAGTTGAAGTTCCCGTCGCCCTCGTAGATGTCCTTGTTGATCTGGCCGTTCGGGTTCGGCAGCACCGTCCCCTGCGCGGGCAGGAAGTTCGACGAGATGTCGCCCCAGTCCTGCAGATAGGTGGCCGACAGCGTCAGCGACGTATCCGCGTTCGGACGCCAGCGGAACGACGGCGCGAGCGCGACACGCTGGTCGTTGTTCGGGCCGGTCACCGCGTTGCCGTCACGCGCGACGCCGACGAACCGGTACGCGTACTTGCCGTCCGGGTCGAGCTTGTCGCCGACGTCGATCATGAACTGCTTGCGCGCGTAGTTGCCGATCTGCACGCCGGCCTCTCGCACGCGCTCGCCGTCGGCGAGCTTGGTCTGCACGTCGATGATCGCGCCCGGGTCGCCCGCGCCGTACAGCACCGACGTCGGCCCGCGCAGCACGCTGATGCTGTCGATCATGTACGGATCGACGCGCCAGCTCGACAGGTTGATCGTGTTCGGCACCTGCAGCCCGTTCACGTACGCGGTCGGCGTGAAGCCGCGCAGCGCCGAGTACCAGTCGGAGCGGTTGTCCGAACCGTACGACGAAAAGCCCGGCACGTAGCGCAGTGCCGCGTTCACGTCGGTCGCGCCGGTCATCTCGATCTGCTGCGCGGTGACGATGTTGATCGTCTGCGGGATCTCGTTGATCGGCGTATCCGTCTTCGTGCCGGTCCGGCTGCGCTTCGCGACGAGCCCGACCGTACCGTCTCCTTCCGAGGCTGCGTTGACGTTGATCGTCGGCAGCGTGCCGGCCGACGCACTGGCCGCCGCACCGTTCTGCGCACTGCTGGCCGACGCCGCTGCGCCTGCGTTCACGGCCGGCGCCGTCTGGGCATGTGCCTGCCCTGCCGCCACACCGAACGCCACGCTCGCCGCGGCTGCGATCGCACGCAAACGCGTGCCTGTTGCCCACTCCATCTTTCTCTGCTCCACTTTTTTCATGCGGTCTCCGACCGCGCCTTTGTCAAAGAGCGAAAGCCATCCGGCTCGCGCTCGCCCCGTTTTCCTGTCGTTTTTCCTGTGCTGCCCGGGCCGCGCCTTCTTCATGGGCGGGCGCGATCCCGTCTTCGAGCGACGCGCAGATTTCGTCCGCGCGGCGCGCCAGTACCGACAGCAGCGTGTCGGACAGGCCGTGGCTGTCTTCGCAGCAGCCTTGCAGGTAGATGCGCGGCGCGAAGTGCTCGGGCGTCGCGAGCAGGTAGTCGCGCGTGACGTCGCCGCGCTCGAGCGCATCGCCCAGGTGCGGCGCGAGCCCTTCGAGCAGCGCCGAATGCGTGTCGCGGCGGTAGCCGGTGGCCAGCACGAGTGCGTCGAAGCGCTCGACGCGCGTGTCGCCGCTCATCCGGTCGCGCAGCGTCAGCTCGATGCGGCCGTCGGCGGTGCGCGCCGCGCCCTCGATCGCGCTGTTCGCGAGCAGCGCATGACGCGGCGTGCCGTCGATGCGCTGCAGGTACAGCATTTCGTAGATCTGTTCGATCAGCGGCCGGTCGACCACCGCGTAGTTCGTGTCGCGATAGCGCTCGAGCAGCGCGCGACGCGCGTCGTGCGGCTGCGCATAGACGACATCGGTGAACTCGGGGCTGAAGATCTCGTTGACGAACGGGCTGTCGTCCGCCGGCTTCAGTGCGCCGGCGCGCATCACGAGGCTCGCGTCGACATGCGGGAAGCGGCGCGCGAGATCGATGAACACCTCGGCCGCGCTCTGCCCCGCGCCGATCACCGCGACGCGGCGGCGCTCGCCGTCCGGCGACGCGACGAGCCGGTCG
>NZ_JAAGPE010000280.1:0-240 GCF_017104605.1 Burkholderia sp. Ac-20384
TCGAAAAAAAAAAAAACATCACACGTACATACGAAGATACTTTGCGTGTCATATTATAACACATCATCAGAACAAACGAAACTACTGCACAGTACCCACCTACACACATCAAGCCTGTCTTGCTACACCAATACCATTGTTGCGCTTCGATCGAGAGCAGTGACATCGTACAACTAAATCGTCATATTGCACCTCTCTACACCACCAGTGAGATACTGGAGGTTGCTCTGGTCAAGCAAA
>NZ_JAAGPE010000281.1:0-12007 GCF_017104605.1 Burkholderia sp. Ac-20384
TGGTCGGCGCGGGGCCGGCCGGGCTCGCGTGCGCGCACCGGCTCGCGCTCGCCGGGCACCGGGTCACGCTGTTCGATGCGCGCCCGAAGGGCGGCGGCCTCAACGAATACGGGATCGCCGCGTACAAGACCGTCGACGATTTCGCGCAGCGTGAGGTCGAGTGGCTGCTGTCGGTGGGCGGCATCACGCTGAAAACCGGCGTCGCGCTTGGCCGCGACATCACGCTCGACGCGCTGCGCGAGCAGCACGACGCGGTGTTTCTCGCGATGGGGCTCGGCGGCGTGCGTGCGCTTTCGATCGATGGCGAGCAACTGGGCGGCGTGATGAACGCGGTCGATTTCATCGTGCAGGTGCGGCAAGCCGATGCGCTGGAGAACGTGGCGGTCGGGCGGCGCGTGGTCGTGATCGGCGGCGGCAATACGGCCATCGATGCGACGGTGCAGAGCCGCAAGCTCGGCGCCGAGCGCGTGACGATGGTGTACCGCCGTGGCGTGGACGCGATGAGTGCGACGTGGGCCGAGCGCGAATTTGCGCAGAAGAGCGGCGTCACACTCGTCACGCATGCGAAGCCGGTGCGCATCGCGGGTGAGAACGGGCAGGTGACGGGTGTCGAGTTCGAGGCGGCATCGGGCGAGCGCTTCACCGTCGATGCGGACATGGTGCTGAAGGCGATCGGCCAGACGCTGGTGCCGGACGCCATCGACGCCGCGCTGCTGACGGCGGACGGCACGCGCATCGCGGTGGATGCGGACGGACGCACCGCATGGCCCGACGTATGGGCCGGCGGCGACTGTGCGGCGACGGGCGGCGTCGACCTCACGGTGCAGGCCGTGCAGGACGGCAAGCGCGCGGCCGCGTCGATCGACGCGACGCTCGCGCAACGCGACGCGAAGGCCGCGTGACCGCACGACGCGCGTCACACACCACGAGCACAACGAACACGACCCCACTCTCACGGAGCCGAACATGGCCGACCTTCGCTGCACCATCGCGGGCATCACTTCGCCGAATCCCTTCTGGCTGGCGTCCGCGCCGCCGACCGACAAGGCCTACAACGTGAACCGCGCGTTCGAGGCGGGCTGGGGCGGCGTCGTCTGGAAGACGCTCGGGCTCGACCCGCACGTCGTCAACGTCAGTTCGCGCTACGGCGCCGTGCAGTGGAACGGCCAGCGCATCGCGGGGCTGAACAACATCGAGCTGATCACCGACCGTCCGCTCGACGTGAACCTGAGAGAGATCGCGCAGGTGAAGCGCGACTGGCCGGATCGCGCGCTGATCGTGTCGCTGATGGTGCCGTGCAACGAGCGTGACTGGAAATGGATCCTGCCGCTCGTCGAGGATACGGGCGCCGACGCGGTCGAGCTGAACTTCGGCTGCCCGCACGGGATGAGCGAGCGCGGGATGGGCGCGGCGGTCGGACAGGTACCCGAATATGTGGAGATGGTCACGCGCTGGGTGAAGGAGGGCACGAAGCTGCCGTGTCTCGTGAAGCTCACGCCGAACATCAGCGACATCCGGATGGGGTCGCGCGCCGCGTACAAGGGCGGCGCGGACGGCGTGTCGCTGATCAACACGATCAACTCGATCGTCGCGGTCGATCTCGACCACATGGCGCCGATGCCGATGGTCGACGGCAAGGGTACGCACGGCGGCTATTGCGGCCCGGCGGTCAAGCCGATCGCGTTGAACATGGTCGCGGAGATCGCACGCGATCCGGAAACACCGAACCTGCCGATCTCGGGCATCGGCGGCATCTCGTCATGGCGCGACGCGGCGGAGTTCATGGTGCTCGGCGCCGGCAGCGTGCAGGTGTGCACCGCCGCGATGCATTATGGCTTCCGGATCGTGTCGGACCTGGCCGACGGGCTGTCGAACTGGATGGACGAGAAGGGCTACGCGACGCTCGACGACATCCGCGGCCGCGCGGTGCCGAACGTGACCGACTGGAAATACCTGAACCTGAAGTACGACATCAAGGCGCGCATCGACCAGGACCGTTGCATCCAGTGCGGGCTGTGCCATATTGCGTGCGAGGACACGTCGCACCAGGCGATCACGGCGACGAAGGATGGCGTGCGCCACTTCGAAGTGGTGGACTCGGAATGCGTCGGGTGCAATCTTTGCATGCATGTGTGTCCGGTCGAGCAATGCATCACGATGGAGCGGGTCGATTCGGGCGACTACGCGAACTGGACCACGCATCCGAACAATCCGGCGAGTGCGGAGGCGGGAGCGGGTGCAGGTGCGGCGGCACCCGAGAAGCACGCGAAGAAGGCTGCTTGACGGCATCCGGCGATGCGGGCCATCCTGCATCGTCGCCTTTCGTTCCACCCGGGCCGGCATCGCATGATGCCGGCGCTGACGTTTCAGTGGAGTGCGTTCCATGAATCACGCAGCGAATCCCGCCGATCCCGATAGCGCCGCGGCGCAGGGCGGCAGCCTGTACAACGACGATCTCGCGCCGACGACGCCGGCGCAGCGCACGTGGAAGTGGTATCACTTCGCGGCGCTGTGGGTCGGGATGGTGATGAACATCGCGTCGTACATGCTCGCGGCCGGGCTGATCCAGGAAGGCATGTCGCCGTGGCAGGCGGTGACGACCGTGTTGCTCGGCAACCTGATCGTGCTCGTGCCGATGCTGTTGATCGGCCATGCGGGCGCGAAGCACGGGATTCCGTACGCGGTGTTCGTGCGCGCGTCGTTCGGCACGCAGGGCGCAAAGCTGCCGGCGCTGCTGCGCGCGATCGTCGCGTGCGGCTGGTACGGGATCCAGACCTGGCTCGGCGGCAGCGCGATCTATACGCTGCTGAACATCCTGACCGGCAACGCGTTGCACGGCGCGGCGCTGCCGGTCATCGGCATCGGGTTCGGGCAGCTCGCGTGCTTCCTCGTGTTCTGGGCGTTGCAGCTTTACTTCATCTGGCACGGCACCGATTCGATCCGCTGGCTCGAGAGCTGGTCCGCGCCGATCAAGGTCGTGATGTGCGTGGCGCTCGTATGGTGGGCGACGTCGAAGGCGGGCGGCTTCGGCACGATGCTGTCGGCGCCGTCGCAGTTCGCGGCGGGCGGCAAGAAGGCCGGGCTGTTCTGGGCGACCTTCTGGCCGGGCCTGACCGCGATGGTCGGCTTCTGGGCGACGCTCGCGCTGAACATCCCCGACTTCACGCGCTTCGCGCATTCGCAGCGCGACCAGGTGATCGGGCAGTCGATCGGGCTGCCATTGCCGATGGCGCTGCTGTCGGTGGTATCGGTCGTCGTGACGTCGGCGACCGTCGTGATCTACGGCAACGCGATCTGGGATCCGATCGACCTGACGAGCCGGATGACGGGCATCGGCGTGGGCATCGCGCTCGTGATCCTCACACTCGACACGATGTGCTGCAACCTCGCCGCGAACCTCGTCGGCCCGGCCTACGACTTCTCGAGCCTGTGGCCGAAGGCGATTTCGTACCGCACCGGCGGAATGATCACCGCGACGATCGCGATCGTGATGATGCCGTGGAAGATCCTCGCGACGACGGACGGCTATATCTTCACCTGGCTCGTCGGCTATTCGGCGCTGCTCGGGCCGGTGGCGGGGATCCTGATGGTCGACTACTTCCTGATTCGCGGCACGCGGCTCGACACGCGCGCGCTGTTCGACGAGCGCGGCGGCTTCAGCTACGCGCGCGGCTGGAATCCGGCCGCGCTGGCCGCGCTCGCGGTCGGCGTGCTGCCGAACCTGCCCGGCTTCCTGCACACGGCGTTTCCGGCGTCGTTTCCGAACGTGCCGGCATTCTTCAACACGCTTTACACGTACGCGTGGTTCGTCGGCCTCGTGCTGGCGTCGTGCGTGTACGGCACCTGGATGAAGTGGCGCGCCGGACAGCACGCGCAGATCGCGAGCGCATGACGCGCGCGATGCTGTGATGTGCGTGATGCGCTTGATGCGGCACCCGACAGTCAACGAGGAGGCAACCCAATGGCAATCCTGATTCGTGGCGGCACCGTGGTCGATGCGGACCGCTCCTATCGCGCGGACGTGCTCTGCGCAGCGCCGGAGGACGGCGGCACGATCCTGCAGATCGCCGAGCAGATCGACGCACCGGCCGGCGCGACCGTCGTCGATGCGCACGACCAGTACGTGATGCCGGGCGGCATCGATCCGCATACGCATATGGAACTGCCGTTCATGGGCACGACCGCGAGCGACGATTTCTACTCGGGTACGGCCGCCGGGCTTTCGGGCGGCACGACGAGCATCATCGACTTCGTGATCCCGAGCCCGAAGCAGTCGCTGATGGACGCGTTCTACGCCTGGCGCGGCTGGGCCGAGAAGGCGGCGGCCGACTACGGTTTCCACGTGGCCGTGACGTGGTGGGACGAGAGCGTGCATCGCGACATGGGCACGCTCGTGCGCGAGCACGGCGTGTCGAGCTTCAAGCACTTCATGGCGTACAAGAACGCGATCATGGCCGACGACGAGGTGCTCGTGAACAGCTTCTCGCGTGCGCTCGAACTCGGTGCGCTGCCGACCGTGCACGCGGAGAACGGCGAGCTCGTGTTCCAGCTGCAGAAGGCGCTGCTCGCGCGCGGGATGACGGGGCCGGAGGCGCATCCGCTGTCGCGGCCGCCGGAGGTCGAGGGCGAGGCCGCGAACCGCGCGATCCGCATCGCGCAGGTGCTCGGCGTGCCCGTGTATATCGTGCATGTGTCCGCGAAGGATGCGGTCGATGCGATCGCGCGTGCGCGCAGCGAAGGGCTGCGCGTGTTTGGCGAGGTGCTGCCGGGCCACCTGGTGATCGACGAGGCCGTCTATCGCGATCCGGACTGGACGCGTGCGGCCGCGCACGTGATGAGCCCGCCGTTCCGCTCGGCCGAGCATCGCGAGGCACTGTGGCGCGGGCTGCAGGCGGGGCAACTGCATACGACGGCAACCGACCACTGCGTGTTCTGCGCATCGCAGAAGGCGATGGGCCGCGAGGATTTCACGAAGATTCCGAACGGCTGCGGCGGTGTCGAGGATCGCATGTCGGTGCTGTGGCATCACGGCGTGAATCACGGCCGCATCACGCCGAACGAGTTCGTGCGGATCACGTCGACGAACGCCGCGCAGATCTTCAATCTGTATCCGCGCAAGGGTGCCGTGCAGGTGGGTGCCGATGCCGACCTCGTCGTGTGGGACCCGGCCGCGACGAAGACGATCTCGGTGAAGACCCATCACCAGCAGGTCGACTTCAACGTGTTCGAGGGGATGACGGTGCAGGGTATCGCGACGCACACGCTTACGCGCGGCGCACTCGCGTGGGCCGACGGTGACTTGCGCGCCGTGCGCGGTGCGGGCCGCTATCTGAAGCGTCCGCCGGCGGCCAGTTACTACGAGGCCGCGCGGATCGCGAACCGGTTGCGCGAACCGCATCCAGTCGAGCGCACCGGTTGAACGTTGCGTATCGCGCGGGGCGTGCCGGTTCGAACGACACGCCCCGCGCGTGAGTGTGATTTCCCGCTCGTGCTCGCACCTCTCCCACCCCCTCTTCGCATCCCGTCAATTCTCTCAATATTTGGGACGAATCGAGCGTGATCGCGTCTTTCCGATTTCCCGGTACGTAGAAGAACTGAGCAAGTCGACGCGACACGCGATGTCGCGCAAATGCGACCATTTTGTTTGCGTTGTCGGCGTGCATGCCCGCGAGTAATATCCACCGACGGCGTTGCGCAGGCGTGCCGGGCCGCGCGCCGAACAGTCCAATAACATTGAGAGCAAGGAGTACGAGGTGGATATTCTGCGCAGTCTCCTGGGTATGCTGTTCCTGCTGCTGGTTGCCTATCTGCTGTCGAACAACCGGCGCGCGGTGAGCGGCCGGACCATGATCGCCGCGCTGTGCACGCAACTGGCGATCGGTGCGCTGGTGCTGTTCGTGCCGGCGGGCCGCACGGCGCTGGCGGGCGCCGCGAACGGCGTCAATCGCGTGCTCGACATGGGCAATCACGGCATCGCATTCGTGTTCGGCGGGCTGGTCGACAGCCGGATGTTCCAGCTGTTCGGCGACGGCGGGTTCGTGTTCGGCCTGCGCGTGCTGCCGATGATCATCTTCGTGACCGCGCTGATCGCGGTGCTGTACTACATCGGCGTGATGAAGTGGATCGTCGCGATCCTCGGCGCGGCGCTCGCGAAATTGCTCGGCGTGAGCCGCATCGAGGCGTGCTCGGCTGTGGCGACGATCTTTCTCGGGCAGAGCGAAATGCCCGCGCTCGTGAAGCCGTTCGTGCGGAACATGACGAGTGCCGAGATTTTCACGGTGATGGCGAGCGGCATGGCGTCGGTCGCGGGCTCGGTGCTGGTCGGCTACGCCGGCCTCGGCGTGAGGATGGAATACCTGCTCGCCGCATCGTTCATGGCGGTGCCGGGCGGGCTGCTGTTCGGCAAGCTGCTGTATCCGACGGTCGAGCCGAGCCGCGTCGTGGTCGACGGGCTCGACTTCGACGACAAGCGGGCCGCCAACGTGATCGAGGCGGCGGCGTCCGGCGCGTCGGTCGGGCTGCGGATCGCGATCAACGTCGGCGCGATGCTGATCGCGTTCGTGGGGCTCATCGCGCTGATGAACCTGATCGTCGGCGGTGTGGCCGCGTTCGCGGGCTTTCCGCAGATCACGCTGGTCGGTATCATCGGCCACCTGTTCGCGCCGCTCGCGTGGATCATCGGCGTGCCGTGGCACGACGCGGCGCTGGCCGGCAACTTCATCGGCGAGAAACTGATCTTCAACGAGTTCGTCGCGTATGGCGACCTGTCGCCGTACCTGAAGGGCGGCGCGCACGTCGCGGCGGCCGGCCTGCAGGTGCTCGACCCGAAGACGCTTGCGATCGTGTCGTTCGCACTGTGCGGCTTCGCGAACTTCTCGTCGATCGCGATTCTCGCCGGCGGCTTCAGCGCGGTCGCGCCCGAGCGCCGCTCGGAAGTCGCGCGGCACGGCCTGCGCGCGCTGACGGCCGCGACGCTGTCGAACCTGATGAGCGCCGCGATCGCCGGCCTGTTCTTTTCCCTGCATTGAGCCCGCAGCGGCCATCGACCGATCGAGGAGAGGCAACGATGTTTTTACCGCAGGAATTCATTCGCCAGAAGCGCAACCGGCAGGCACTCGATCGCGACGGGATCGCCGCGTTCGTGCGCGGTGTGACCGACGGCAGCGTGACCGAGGGCCAGGTGGCCGCGTTCGCGATGGCCGTGTACTTCAACGACCTGAGCACGGACGAGCGCGTCGCGCTGACGCTCGCGCAGCGCGACTCGGGCGACGTGCTCGACTGGCACGCGCTCGATCTCGACGGGCCGGTGATCGACAAGCATTCGACCGGCGGCGTCGGCGATGTGGTGTCGCTGATGCTCGGGCCGATGGTAGCCGCGTGCGGCGGCTACGTGCCGATGATCTCGGGGCGCGGGCTCGGCCATACCGGCGGTACGCTCGACAAGCTCAGCGCGATTCCCGGCTATAACGTGACGCCCGATACGGACGCGTTTCGCCGCACGGTGCGCGACGTCGGCGTCGCGATCATCGGGCAGACCGCACGGCTGGCGCCGGCCGACATGCGCATCTATGCGATTCGCGATGTGACGGCGACCGTCGAGTCGGTTGCGATGATCACCGCGTCGATCCTGTCGAAGAAGCTCGCGGCCGGGCTCGACGGGCTCGTGATGGACGTCAAGGTTGGCTCGGGTGCGTTCATGCCGACCGCCGAGCAATCGGCGGAACTGGCCCGCAGCATCGTCGACGTCGGCAACGGCGCCGGCATGAAGACGACCGCGATCCTCACCGACATGAACCAGTCGCTCGCGCCATGCGCGGGCAATGCACTCGAAGTGGCGTGCGCGATCGACTACCTGACGGGCAAATCGCGTCCGGCTCGCCTGCATGACGTCACGATGGCGCTGTCGGCGGAGCTGCTCGTCACCGGCGGGCTGGCGCGCGACGTCGCGGACGCGCGCGCGAAGTTGCAGCACGCGCTCGATACGGGTGCGGCGGCGGAACGCTTCGCGAGGATGGTGACGGCGCTCGGCGGCCCTGCGGACCTGATCGACGCACCTGCACGTCATCTCGCGCGGGCGGAGGTGGTCGTACCGGTTTCGGCGCGCGCGAGCGGCGTGGTGCAGCGGGTCGATTGCCGCGCGCTTGGGCTGGCGGTCGTCGCGCTCGGCGGTGGCCGCACGCGTGCGGCGGATGCGATCGACTACAGTGTCGGCCTGACGGCGCTCGCGGAGATCGGGCAGCGTGTCGAAACCGGCCAGCCGCTCGGTTACGTGCATGCCCGTGACGCCGCCGCCGCGGCGCATGCGGTGGACACGATCCAGCGCAGCTACGTGCTGGGCGAGACGGGTGACGCGCCGCCGACCATTTATCAGCAGATCGGCTGAGCGATCGCCAGGCCCAGGCGATCACTTCACGTCACGGGAGTATCGCGACGGCCGGGGTTTGGCCGCGCCGAAACATCCCGGCACACAATCGGAGGCACGACGAGATGGAACGACACGAACTGATCGAAGCGGCGAAGGCGGCGCGCGAACGCGCGTATGCGCCGTATTCGCGCTTCAAGGTCGGCGCGGCGCTGCAGGCGCGCGACGGGACGATTTTTCACGGCTGCAATGTCGAGAACGCGTCCTACGGACTCTGTAACTGTGCGGAACGCACGGCGATATTCTCGGCCATCGCCGCAGGTTATCGTCCGGGGGATTTCACGCGGCTCGCAGTCGTCGGCGACACGGACGGCCCGATCGCGCCATGCGGCGCGTGCCGCCAGGTGATCATCGAGATCGGCACGCCCGACATCGAAGTGATCCTGGCCAACCTGAAAGGGGCCGTCGAGGTGACGACGGCCCACGCATTGCTGCCGGGCGCGTTCCGGTTGTAGCGGCGCGCCACGTCACGCGCCACGTCACGCGCCACTCACGTCACGCGCCGTCGCGCATGTCGCGGATCGGGATCACCGTGCGCGCGCCGCACTGGCGCAGCAGGTCGCGCAGTTCGTTGATGACCGGAAACACCTCGTGGTTCCAGTCGGCGCCTTGGGCGTCGTGCGCTTCCTGCTCACGCTCGACGATCCAGCGATCCTCGCGGAAGATCCGCTCGGTGAACCAGACGAGCAGCGGCCACGCGAGATCGAGCGCGAACGGGATGCCGGGCTTGTGGATCGACAGTAGTCCGAACGTGCGGTTGGTGCGCTGCTCGGCGTCGAGCGGCACGTAGACGATCCACAGGTCCATCACGAGCGTGCCTTCGCTCGAACGGATCTGCAGCGTCTGGTACGGATAGCCGGTGCGTACCGTCATCACGCTCTTGTCGGACTGGTCGGCGGGCTTCTTGCTCGCGCCGAACACGAGCGCTTCGCCCACCGGCTGCTTGCCTTCCATCCGCGCGAACGTGTAGTCGACCTCGACCCAGTCGTCGCCGCGGCGCCGGCCCACCGAGCGCGCGCGCATCTGCCCCATCTGCTTGCGATGCAGGAACTGATGGTTCATGTCCATCAGGTTCTCGTGCATGAACGAGTAGTGGCATTTGACTTCGCGACCGAAGCGGCGCGTCTTGTACGCGCGGTCGTCCGCCGATTCGAGCGCGGGGAACGGCCGGGTGTCGGCGAGCGTCGCATCGCCCGGGAACACGAATATCAGCCCGTGCGCTTCGCGGCACGGATACGCGCGCACGCCGTTGGGCAAGCGCTCACGGCCGAGATACGGCACGTCGACGCAGCGGCCGCTGTCGCACGCGTAGGTCCAGCCGTGATAGCAGCAGCGCAGCGTCTCGCCGCTCACGACGCCGGCGTGCAGCGGCACCTGGCGGTGCGCGCAACGATCTTCGAGCGCGTACACGGCGCCGGATTCGGTGCGCACGAGCACGATCGGATCGCCGGCGAAGTGCACGCCGAGCGTCTTGCCGCGTTTCAGCTCGCGCGACCACGCGAGCGGATACCAGTGATCGGGATGAATCGGCACGCGGCGTAGGTCGCGCACGGCCGCGCCGGAAGAGGGTTCTCCAAGGGTGCCGCTGTCAGGAATGGGCACTGCGCGCATGCGTGACGTCTCCGGGCTGGACTGGGATTCCGGGCGCCGCGTGATGCGGCGGGGATCTGGAGAAGTCTACGCGAAGTTGCCTGTCGCGGCGGACGCGATGCGGGTTTGCCCCGGCAAGGCGGCCGCGGTTTCGTTGATGCAGCGCAAACCGGGCCGCAGGCGTCGCGCGCTGGCCGCGCGGCGGGCACCACCCCGTCACGCTGCTGCTTGCCGGTTACGAGCGCGCGTCGCGCCACAGCACGGCGTCGGTGCGGTACAGCGCCGGGAAGTGCTGCTTCAGCCCGGTGATCTTCGGCATGTCGTTGTACGCGATGTACGGCGCGTCGGGATGCAGTTCGAGGTAGTTCTGGTGATAGGCCTCGGCCGGGTAGAACCCCTTGTAGTCCTCGACCCGCGTGACGACGGGCGCCGGAAACACGTGCGCGGTGCCGAGCTGCGCGATGTACGCGGTCGCGACCGCGCGTTGCTGCGCGGTGGTCGGGAAGATCGCCGACCGGTATTGCGACCCTTCGTCGGGGCCCTGCCGGTTGAGCTCGGTCGGATCGTGCGCGACCGAGAAGAACACCTGCAGCAGCCGGCCGTACGTGATCTGCGTCGGGTCGTAGACGATGCGAACCGATTCCGCGTGCCCGGTCAGCCCCGAGCCGACGAGCGCGTAGTGCGCGGTTTCGGACGCGCCGCCCGCATAGCCGGCCGTGACCTGCTTCACGCCCTTCACGTGCTCGAACACGCCCTGCACGCCCCAGAAGCAGCCGCCGGCGAGCACGGCTGTCTCGTCGTGCGAGGTGCCGGGCGTTTCGTCGAGCGTCGGGGCGGGCACGGTGCGCATCGGCTCGGCGGAATTGACGATGCGCTGGTAGCCGAACACGGCGGCGGCCGCGACGGCGATCGCGCCGATGCGGCGCAGCATCGCCGTGCGCCGTTGCGGTGCAGGACCGCGGGGGGAGGTGGTGTTCACGGTGTGCTCCTTCGAGAGGCGGTATGGAAAGCGGGTGGCCCGAAGGCGGCGCCGGTGCGCCGCGTCCTGCCGGGATCAGCCGAACGTGAACGCATACGCATTCACGCCGGGATCGAGAAACTCGATCGCGAACGTGCGGTCGGCGATCGCGCCGGGCTGACGGACCAGCTGGTACAGGCGCTGCCCGGTGACGGTGCCGTAGCCTTGCGCATCGACGTCGGTGCCGTGCGCGTTGCCGGGCGCGGCCCCGTCGATCGTCACGCGAAAGCGCACGGGCTGGCCGTTCGCACCCGGGCCGAGCACGAGGTGCAGGTCGCGAGCGTGGAAGCGGTAGACGATCCGTCCCGACGGCGCGTCGAGCGACGCGCGTTCGGCGCCGACCTGCCACGTGCCGGCGAGGCCCCAGTCGTTGAGATCGGGATGCGCCGGCGCGTCGTAGCGGTGCGCCGCATCGCGCACGACGCCGCCCGGCGACGTGAAGCTTTCCGCACGTGCGTAGCCGACATAGGTTTCGGGTGAACGAACGTCCGCGGCGTCGGCCGCTGCGAGCGCACCCTTCGCGGGTGCGCCGGCGAGCCCGAGCGGCACGTTCAGCGCTTCCGGATGGCCGGCCTCGGCGAGCAGCGACTGGATCGCGCGCTCCGATTGCGCGTATTCGCCTTCGCCGAAGTGGTGATGGCGGATGCGCCCTTGCGCGTCGATGAAGTAGTGCGCGGGCCAGTATTCGTTGCTGAACGCGCGCCAGATCGAATAACCGTTGTCGATCGCGACCGGGTAGTCGATGCCGAGGTCGTGCACGGCTTTCTTCACGTTGCCGATGTCGCGCTCGAACGCGAACTCCGGTGCGTGCACACCGATCACGACGAGCCCGTACGGCGCGTACTTGCGTGCCCACGCGGTCGTGTACGGCAGCGTGCGCAGGCAGTTGATGCACGAGTAGGTCCAGAAGTCGACCAGCACGACCTTGCCGCGCAGGCCGGCGGCCGTCAGCGGCGGCGAGTTCAGCCATTGCACCG
>NZ_JAAGPE010000282.1:0-12020 GCF_017104605.1 Burkholderia sp. Ac-20384
TCCGCGCTGCGCAGCGCCAGCGCGCGATCGCGGACGGGCTGCAGTTGCAGGTCAGCACTCGACATCGCGTACGACGTGCCGCGCGTCGTGTCGTACACGGCCTTCAGCAGATGCACTTCGTCCTTGCGCCACGTGAGCCAATGGCGCTGGCTGTCCTGCCAGCCGCGCTTCGCGTCGGCAGGCGCATCCTTCAACAGGCGCTGGTACGCGCCGTCCATCACGGCCTGCCACTGCTGCTGCGCTTCGCCCATGCACTGGATCTGGCCGGCCGGCGAGGACCGGTCGCGCCGCGCGAGGCACTGCCGCATCGCGACGTCGATCGGGTCGGCCGCCGCAACTTCCGCGTGCGCGACCCCGACTCCCGCCAGCCCTGCCGACCCTGCCGCCCAGACGACAAGCGCGGCCAACGCCGCACGCATCGCCTGGATTCGTCCGTGCGTCGCCATCAGTCGCGCACGCAGTCGACGAAGTACTCGACGCGGCCGTTCATCTCTTCCGCGACGAGGCCGTGGATGTCGGTGTGGAAGCCCGGGAAGCGTTCGTTGAAGTCGCGCGCGAACCGCAGGTAGTTCACGATCGTCTTGTTGAAGCGCTCGCCCGGAATCAGCAGCGGAATGCCCGGCGGGTACGGCGTGAGCAGGATGCTCGTCACGCGGCCTTCGAGCTCGTCGAGCGGCACGCGGTCGATCTTGCGGTGCGCGAGCTTCGCGAACGCGTCCGACGGCTTCATCGCCGGTTCCATGTCCGACAGGTACATCTCCGTCGTCAGGCGGGCGATGTCGTTCGCGCGGTACACGTCGTGGATCTGCGTGCACAGGTCGCGCAGGCCGACGCGCTCGTAGCGCGGATGCTGCGCGACGAATTCCGGCAGCACGCGCCACAGCGGCTGGTTGTTGTCGTAGTCGTCCTTGAACTGCTGCAGCTCGGTCACCATCGAGTTCCAGCGGCCCTTCGTGATGCCGATCGTGAACATGATGAAGAACGAGTACAGGCCGGTCTTCTCGACGATGATCCCGTGCTCGGCCAGGTACTTCGTGACGATCGCGGCCGGAATGCCGGTCTCGCCGAACTCGCCGTCGACGTCGAGCCCCGGCGTGATGATCGTCGCCTTGATCGGGTCGAGCATGTTGAAGCCTTCCGCCAGCGGGCCGAAGCCGTGCCAGTGGTCGTTCGGCTTCAGCATCCAGTCTTCGCGCGAACCGATGCCTTCTTCGGACAGGTTGTCCGGGCCCCACACGCTGAAGAACCAGTCGTCGCCGTATTCGGCGTCGACCTTGCGCATCGCGCGGCGGAAGTCGATCGCCTCGGCGATCGATTCCTCGACCAGCGCGGTGCCGCCCGGCGGCTCCATCATCGCGGCCGCGACGTCGCACGACGCGATGATCGCGTACTGCGGGCTCGTCGACGTGTGCATCAGGTACGCCTCGTTGAAGCGGTGCTTGTCGAACGTGCGGTTCTCCGAATCCTGCACGACGATCTGCGACGCCTGCGAGATGCCCGCGAGCAGCTTGTGCGTCGAGTGCGTCGCGAACACGAGCGCGCCCGTGCGCGGACGGCCGTCGCCGATCGCGTGCATGTCGCGGTAGAAGTCGTGGAACGTCGCATGCGGCAACCATGCTTCGTCGAAGTGCAGCGTGTCGAGCAGGTCGCCGAGCAGGTCCTTGATCATCTCGACGTTGTAGACGACGCCGTCGTACGTGCTCTGCGTGATCGTCAGGATGCGCGGCTTCAGGTCCGGGTTCTCGCGCATCGCTTCGCGCGCGAACGGGTTCGCCTCGATCTTCTTGCGGATGTTCTCCGGCTTGAATTCGTCGCGCGGGATCGGGCCGATGATGCCGAAATGGTTGCGCGTCGGCGTGAGGAACACGGGAATCGCGCCCGTCATCGTGATCGCGTGCAGGATCGACTTGTGGCAGTTGCGGTCGACCAGCACGATGTCGCCGGGAGCAACCGTCGCGTGCCAGACGATCTTGTTCGACGTCGACGTGCCGTTGGTCACGAAGAACAGGTGGTCCGCGCTGAAGATGCGCGCCGCGTTGCGCTCGGACGCCGCGACCGGGCCCGTGTGATCGAGCAGCTGGCCGAGTTCGTCCACTGCATTGCAGACGTCCGCGCGCAGCATGTTCTCGCCGAAGAACTGGTGGAACATCTGGCCGAGCGGGTTCTTCAGGAACGCGACGCCGCCCGAGTGGCCCGGGCAGTGCCACGAGTACGAGCCTTCGTCCGCGTACTTGACGAGTTCCTTGAAGAACGGCGGCGCGAGCGAGTCGAGATAGACCTTCGCCTCGCGGATGATGTGGCGCGCGACGAACTCCGGCGTGTCCTCGAACATGTGGATGAAGCCGTGCAGCTCGCGCAGGATGTCGTTCGGCAGGTGGCGCGACGTGCGCGTCTCGCCGTACAGGAAGATCGGGATGTCCGCGTTGCGGCGGCGCACTTCGGTGACGAACGCGCGCAGCTCGATGATCGCGGTCGCGAGCTCGGGCAGTTCGCCGTCCGAGCCGGTCTCGCCGAGCATGAGTTCGTCGTCGTCGATCGACAGGATGAAGCACGACGCGCGGCTCGACTGCTGCGCGAACGACGTCAGATCACCGTAGCTCGTGAGACCGAGGACTTCGACGCCCTCCTTCTCGATCGCTTCGGCCAACGCCCGGATGCCGGAGCCCGAGATGTTCTCGGAGCGGAAATCTTCGTCGATGATGACGACGGGGAAACGAAACTTCATGGGCGATTCTCCAAAAAGAACGACCGCGGCGCGTCACGCGCAGCGGTCACCCGGAAACTGGTGAGACGTTATGCAACCAGATCAGGTTTTCGGCAGCGTGACACCACGCTGCCCCTGATACTTGCCGCCGCGATCCGCGTACGACACGTCGCACACTTCGTCGCTCTCGAAGAAGAGCACTTGTGCGACGCCTTCGTTCGCGTAGATCTTCGCGGGCAACGGCGTGGTGTTCGAGAATTCCAGCGTGACGTAGCCTTCCCACTCGGGTTCGAACGGCGTCACGTTGACGATGATCCCGCAGCGCGCATAGGTCGACTTGCCGAGGCAGACGGTCAGCACGGTGCGCGGGATGCGGAAATATTCGACGGTGCGGGCCAGCGCGAACGAGTTCGGCGGGATGATGCACACGTCGCCCTTGAAATCGACAAACGAACCCTCGTCGAAGTTCTTCGGATCGACGATCGTCGAGTTGATGTTCGTGAAGATCTTGAATTCGTCCGCGCAGCGGATGTCGTAGCCGTAGCTCGACGTGCCGTAGCTGACGATCCGGCGGCCGTCCTCGGACGCGCGGACCTGATCGGGCACGAACGGCTCGATCATCTTGTGCTCTTCGGCCATGCGCCGAATCCATTTGTCGGACTTGATGCTCATATCAGGGCGCCTGGAAACGCTGCGTGACAATCAGGGAGGGCCACTCGCGCGAGGCAGCGGCCAGGAAAGGCGCACATTTTACGCGATCATCGGGCCGCGCACGCGGCGGCCGTCAACGGATCACGCCACAGGCAAGCGCGGGCCCCGCGCCATGCTGCGGAAACGCGGGGTCGCTCGCTTCGCGGTGCACCAGTGCCGCGCGGTTCATCGCAGAACGCACGCCATCGAGGGCCAGATCGGGCGCGACGATGAAGCCGGCCGCGACGCCGTTCGAATCCGCGTGGATGTTGCCGAGATCGCCGGCGACGCGGGCACCCGCGCGCAACCGGTCGGCCGCCGGCGCGAACACCTGGCCGGCGCTCGAGCCGTCGCCCGCGTTGCAATCGCCGCGTTCGTGTACCTGCAACGCGTGATCGCTGTTCGGCGGCAGCCCGGCCAAGTTGTAGGTAACCTGCACGCCGTCGGGACGCTCGACGAACGTCACCGCGCCGCGCGTCTGCGAGCCGACCGTCGGCTGCAGTTGTGCGTCGGCCCGTTTTTCGTGCGACGAGGAAAAGGAGGTGCAGCCGGCCAGCAGGCCCAGCGCGGCGGCGGCCAGCAGCGCGCACCGCACGCGGCCGGCATACACGCCGTGATGTCGTTGTTTCATTCGATCCTCATGCCGGCTGGCGGCCGTTTGACACGACGGCCGCGCCGGGCGGGTAAAGGGACCCGGGAAAAGTCGCCATGATACCGCGCCTCGCGGCGCCGTAAACAGCGTGAGGGCCCGCCCCGCAAGGGTTTTACGTATTTTGAACAACGATCGACGGGAACTTCGACGTCATGTCGCGCGATCGCTCGGCAATCGCCAGCGCAACCCCGCGCGCGATGTCGCGGTAGCGACGCGCCAGCGCGCCGTCGGAATCGGCCACGACCGTCGGCGTGCCGCTGTCGGCGCGCTCACGGATCGCGATGTCGAGCGGCAGGCTGCCGAGCACGGTCACGCCGTAGTCCTTCGCCATCCGCTCGGCCCCGCCGGCGCCGAAGATGTGCTCCTCGTGGCCGCAGTTCGAGCAGGTGTGGATGCTCATGTTCTCGACGATGCCGAGGATCGGAATCCCGACCTTCTCGAACATCTTCAGGCCCTTCTTCGCGTCGAGCAGCGCGATGTCCTGCGGCGTCGTGACGATCACCGCGCCCGTGACGGGCACGCGCTGGGCGAGCGTGAGCTGGATGTCGCCCGTGCCCGGCGGCATGTCGACGATCAGGTAGTCGAGTTCGCGCCAGTTGGTCTGGCGCAGCAACTGCTCGAGCGCGGAGGTCGCCATCGGGCCGCGCCACACCATCGGGTTGTCTTCCTCGATCAGGAAGCCGATCGAGTTCGCCTGCAGCCCGTGGCCGACGAGCGGGTTCATCGACTGGTTGTCGGGCGACTCGGGGCGCTGGCCGTGGATGCCGAGCATCGTCGGCAGCGACGGGCCGTAGATGTCGGCGTCGAGGATGCCGACCGACGCGCCTTCCGCGGCGAGCGCGAGCGCGAGGTTGACGGCCGTCGTGCTCTTGCCGACGCCGCCCTTGCCCGACGCAACCGCCACGATGTTCTTCACGTTCGGCAGCAGTTTCACGCCACGCTGCACCGTGTGCGCGACGATCTCCTGCGACACGGCCACGCGCGCGTCGCGCACGCCGGCCACGGCCTGGAGCGCTGCGGTGATGCGTGCGCGCACGTCGTCGTGCTGGCTGCGCGCGGGATAACCGAGCACCACGTCGAGCGTCACGACGTCGCCGTCGATCGCGACGTTGCGCACGCCCTTGTTCGCCGCATACGGACGGTCGGTATTGGGGTCGACGACAGCCGCCAAAGCGGCGTCGACTTGTGCCCGGTCAATGCTCATCGAAACTCCATGAAAACGTTTTTCTCGCGCGCAAACGTCAAAAAATATCAAATTACGCTGCGAAAATCGGGAAAAGTGAAAGAATCTGTTGCACGCCATTGCGCGAACGCGCGACCCGGCGCACTCTTCGCGTGCGGCATGCTATGGGGCCAAATCGGCCACTAACCGCCTATATTGTAGAGGCTGACGCGTCGCACTGTCCCAACAGCCACGCTGACGGACAGGGCATGCGGCCACCTCGCCGGCTGCCGCGAGCGCAGGCCTGCCCTCCTTTTTCGGGCGGCCCGCGCAGGGAGCCGTAACTGTTGTTGTCGTCGTTGTCGACTCGTTCAACCAAGAGAGGAATCCAAGATGAACATGAAAATCGCGACCCGCTTGTCCGTCTTCGCATTGGCCGGCGCACTGCTGGCAGGCTGCGCCACGCAGCAAGGCAACAACACGGCCGTCGGTACCGGCACGGGTGCGGCGCTGGGCGCAGGCATCGGCGCGCTGGCAGGCGGCGGCAAGGGCGCGGCGATCGGCGCAGGCGTCGGCGCACTGGTCGGCGGCGTGACGGGTTACAACTGGCAGGCGATCAAGAACAAGCTGGCACCGTCGGCAGCGCAAACGGGTACGCAAGTGACCGAGCAGCCGGACGGCTCGCTGAAGCTGAACGTGCCGAGCTCGGTGACGTTCGCGACGAACCAGTACGCGATCACGCCGGCCTTCCAGCCGCTGCTGAACGACCTGGCGACGACGCTGAACCAGAACCCGCAAGTGACGGCATCGATCGTCGGCTACACGGACAGCACGGGCTCGGCCCAGCTGAACCAGACGCTGTCGCAGAACCGCGCGCAAAGCGTCGTGAACGCACTGGCACAGCGCGGCGTGAACGGCGGCCGCCTGTCGGCGCAAGGCATGGGCGCATCGAACCCGATCGCGGACAACGCGACCGAAGCCGGCCGCGCACAGAACCGCCGCGTCGAAATCTACCTGCGCGCAGCGCAGGCGCAGTAAGCACACGAAGAGGGGAAGGCGCGGGCCCACCGCCCGCGCAGCCCCGCCGGACAAGGCGTCCGGCGGAGCCGGTAACAAATCGAAAATATTTTCGAACTTCTGTCGCAGGCCGCGGTCAGTATTTACGGTACGCGGCTGGTGTTGCCGGCGCGTCACCATTCTCCTCTTGTCGTTGTTGCTCCGGGGCCGTATCCGCCCCGGTTTTTTTTGCCCGCAGAAATCGTGCTGCACCGCAGCACATCACCGTCGGGCACGCCGCATGCGCGGCCCTGCCCGTTTCGGCGCCCGGTCAAGGGCGCCTGCCCGCGTCGCCGGCGCGCGCCCCTGCTAGAATCGCAGTTTCCCGTCGTTTTTCCGCCGTTCCTCTACAGACCCTATGTCCGCATCCGACCTCACTTCCGTGCAGGCTGCGGCGCCGCAAGGTGGCCGCCAGATCCTCGTTACGTCCGCACTGCCCTATGCCAACGGGCAGATCCACATCGGCCACCTGGTCGAGTACATCCAGACCGACATCTGGGTGCGGACGCTGCGAATGCATGGCCATGAGGTCTACTACATCGGCGCCGACGATACGCACGGCACGCCGATCATGCTGCGCGCGGAGAAGGAAGGCCTGACCCCGAAGCAGCTGATCGATCGCGTGTGGACCGAACACAAGCGCGATTTCGACAGCTTCGGCGTGTCGTTCGACAACTTCTACTCGACCGATTCGGACGAGAACCGCGTGCTGAGCGAGAAGATCTACGTCGCGCTGCAGGACGCCGGCTTCATCGCCGAGCGCGAGATCGAGCAGGCCTACGATCCCGTCAAGGAAATGTTCCTGCCGGATCGCTTCATCAAGGGCGAGTGCCCGAAGTGCCACGCGAAGGACCAGTACGGCGACAACTGCGAAGTGTGCGGCTCGACCTACCTGCCGACCGAACTGCTGAACCCGTATTCGGTCGTGTCGGGCGCGACGCCGGTGCGCAAGACGTCGAAGCACTACTTCTTCCGCCTGTCCGATCCGCGCTGCGAAACGTTCCTGCGCGAATGGGTGAGCGGCCTCGCGCAGCCCGAAGCCACCAACAAGATGCGCGAATGGCTCGGCGACGCCGGCGAGGCCAAGCTCGCCGACTGGGACATCTCGCGTGACGCGCCGTACTTCGGCTTCGAGATCCCGGGCGCGCCCGGCAAGTATTTCTACGTGTGGCTCGACGCGCCGGTCGGCTACTACGCGAGCTTCAAGAACCTGTGCGACCGCAACGGCGTCGACTTCGATGCGTGGGTCCGCCCGGGCTCGACCACCGAGCAGTATCACTTCATCGGCAAGGACATCCTGTACTTCCACACGCTGTTCTGGCCCGCGATGCTCGAGTTCTCGGGCCACCGCACGCCGACCAACGTGTTCGCGCACGGGTTCCTGACGGTCGACGGCGCGAAGATGTCGAAGTCGCGCGGCACGTTCATCACCGCGCAGAGCTACATCGACACGGGCCTGAACCCCGAGTGGCTGCGCTACTACTTCGCCGCGAAGCTGAACGCGACGATGGAAGACATCGACCTGAACCTCGACGACTTCCAGGCGCGCGTGAACAGCGACCTCGTCGGCAAGTACGTGAACATCGCGAGCCGCGCGGCAGGCTTCCTGATCAAGCGCTTCGACGGCCGCGTGCAGGACAGCGCGATGAACCATCCGCTCGTCGCGAAGCTGCGCGAGGCGATCCCGCAGATCGCCGCGCACTACGAAGCACGCGAGTACGGTCGCGCACTGCGTCACACGATGGAGCTCGCGGACGAAGTGAACGCGTACGTCGATGGCGCGAAGCCGTGGGATCTCGCCAAGGATCCGGCCAACGCGGTCGCGCTGCACGAAACCTGCAGCGTGAGCCTCGAGTCGTTCCGCCTGCTGTCGCTCGCGCTGAAGCCGGTGATGCCGCGCGTGGCCGAAGCCGTCGAATCGTTCTTCGGGATCGCGCCGCTCGCCTGGGCCGATGCCGCGAAGCCGCTGTCGTCGGAACAGCCGATCAAGGCGTACCAGCACCTGATGACGCGCGTCGACCCGAAGCAGATCGAAGCGCTGCTCGCCGCGAACCGCGATTCGCTGCAAGCAGAAGCCACCGGCGCAGCTGTCGCGACCGCGAACGCCGCGAAGGATGCGAAGAACAACGCGAAGGCGAACGCGAAGCAGGCTGTCGTGAACGGTGCGGACGAGGCACCGATCTCGATCGACGATTTCGCGAAGATCGACCTGCGCATCGCGAAGATCGTCGCGTGCCAGGCCGTCGAAGGCTCGGACAAGCTGCTGCAGCTCACGCTCGACGTCGGCGAGGAAAAGACCCGCAACGTGTTCTCGGGCATCAAGTCCGCGTACCAGCCCGAGCAGCTCGTCGGCAAGCTGACCGTCATGGTCGCGAACCTCGCGCCGCGCAAGATGAAGTTCGGCCTGTCCGAAGGGATGGTGCTCGCCGCGTCGGCCACCGACGAGAAGGCCGAGCCGGGCCTCTACATCCTCGAGCCGCACAGCGGCGCGAAGCCCGGCATGCGCGTGAAGTAAGCCGAACGCGCTGCAGCTTGCGCGAAAAAAAGCCCCGCACATCGTGCGGGGCTTTTTTCATGGCTGCTCGGCGCGCCGCTCGCGGGCGGCGTCGCTGCCGAACCACCGGTCGAAGCGCCGCGTGTAGTTCAGGTCGACGCCCTGGAACGTGCCGCCGTATGCGGACACCGACCAGAAGCGCGTCAGGTTGATCGTCGCCTTGAACGCGTTGCTCGCCGACTGCAGGCCCTGCTCGAAGCCGAGCACGAACCGCTCGTTGATCGCCTTCGACACCAGCACGACCTGCGGGTCGGTCAGGCCGACTTCGCTGCGGCCGACCGAGACCTCGTCGAGACCGAAGGTCTGCGCGACGCGCTTGCCGGTCACGCTGCCGAGCAGCCCGAGCGCCGCCGTCATCGTGCCCTGCTGGCCGACGTTGTTGCCCTGGTCGGTGCCGTGTCCGAACAGCAGCCACGACAGCTTTTCGTTGTCCGTGACGTTCGGTTCCGACACGAGCTTGACCGTCAGCGACTGGATCGTGCCCGTGACCTGCACGCCGGCCTCGACTTCCTGGTTGCGCCGCATCGCGAGGATGTTGACGCCCGGGTTCGACACGGGGCCGTTGAACGTGAAGAAGCCGTTCTCGATCGCGAGCTTGCGGCCGAACGACGTGTACGTCGATCCTTCGGTCACGCGCACGTTGCCGACCGCGCGCAGCGGCACGCCCGGCGCGCTCATCACGGTGATCGTCCCGCGCAGCCCGAGATCGGCGCCGTGGCCCTTGAAGCGGAAGTTGTTGCCGAGACCGATGTCGATGTTCGCGCGCGGCGCGAGCGACGGGGCCGGCTTGTCCTCCGCCGGCTTCGGTTTCGCGACGGCGGTGCCGGTCGGCGTCTCGCCGCGCACCGTGCCGTCCGGCTGCATGATCACCACATCGTCCGACAGGTGCGGCGCCGATTCCTCGGGCAGGTCGAACAGCGCGCGATCGACGACGAACTTGCCGTCGATCGACAACGCGCCGCGCGGCCCGTCGTTCGCGACCGTCGCCTTGCCCGACAGCGACAGCTTGCGGTCCGGCGCCGCGAACAGCTCGAGCTTGTCCGCGACGATGCTTGCGGTCAGGTCGGGCGCCTCGCCGTCGAGGCGCACGCGGCCGAGTGCGCGCAACGTACCGTCGCCGCCGTGGAACTCGACCTGCTGGAATTCGACCAGGTTCTCCGACAGCTTGATGCGCACGATGCCGTCCTTCAGCTGTGCGCCCTGGTCGACGAGCGTCGCCGACAGGTCGTCGCCCGTCAGCATCCCCGACAGGTTCGGCTTCACCGGCGTGCCTGCGACCGTCAGCTTCAGTGCCGCGCGCCCGCCGAGCAGGTAGCTCGGCCCGAACAGGTTGCCGGTCGTCTTCAGCGCCGGGATGTCGGCATCGATGCGGCCCGACAGCGGGCCATCGTTGACCACGCCGAACATGCCGTCGCGCAGCGCGAACGGCACGACGACGTTCGCGTCGAGCGTGCCGATCCGGTTCGCCTTTGCGAGTGCCGTCACGTTGAGCCGGTTGCCGGGCGTGAAACTCGCGCGCGCGGACAGGTCGGTCAGCCCGAGCGATGCGATGCCGCGCCCGCTCTCGATCGTCACGTCGCCACCGCGGCGCTTCACCTGCACGTAGCCCGTCGCGTTCGCGCCGAGCGAGAAATCCCAGTCGGCATCGAGCACGACGTCGGTCCGCACCGGCGGCCGCTGGCCCGTCAGCTCCTGGCGAACCTCGAGGAAACGCGCGACCGATGCCCCGCTGACGGAGCCCGCCGAGCGCATCTGGCCATGATCGAACACGAACGATTTCAGGTCGATCGCCGCGCCTTCGAGCGTGAGCCGGGTCGCGCCGAGCGTCACGCGGCCGGCGCCTGCCGACACGGTCAACGGCGACTGCAGCGCGATGGCCGGCGTGCCGCGGTTCGCAAGACGCGTGACGGTGCCGTCCCAGCGCATCCCGTCGCGGTTCTCGACCACGCCGCCGTTCGCCGCGAGCGTCACGTCGATCACGCGGCCGCCGGCCATCCCGAGCGCCGACGCGTCGAGCGTGTGCTTCGCGCGCGTGCCGTCGAGGTTCGCGCGCAGCGATTTCAGCTTAAGCGAGCCGAGCGCGATGTCGGACGCGTCGGCCGTGAACACGAGTGCGCCGTGCGCGCCGTCGCGGATGTCCGCGCGGCCCTGCGCGGCACCGATCCGGTTCGAGCCGACGACGACGTGCTCGGCCTTGTAGGTGGCCGTCACGTTCGGGTGCGCGAAGCTGCCGGTCAGATCGCCTTGCGCCTGCACGAGCCCTTCCACACCGAAACCGAGCCGGTCGAGCTGCGGTGCGTCGACGACGAAGCGCAGCCGGTCGCCGGGCGCACCGAAGCTGCCGCGCAGGTCGACATGATTGCCCGCGATCGACAGGTTCGCGTTGCTCGGCAAAATGCGCGAGCCGGCGAGCTGCACGACGCCGGCGCCGGTCAGCGGCACGCCGTCGTACAGGCTGTCGCCGAGCTTGAAGGTCGCCTTCGTCGACACCTGCGGCGCGAATGCGCCCGACGCGGTCAGCGTGCCCGACACGCGCGTCTCGCCGCGCGGGGCCGGTGCCTTCGTTGCCTTGGCGGGCGCCTTGCCGACGGCCGCCTTCGGCGCGCTCGCCGCGGCGAGCAGCAGCGGATCGAATGCGGTCAGCGTCGCCTTCGCGTCGTAACTCGAATGCGCGTCGTGGCGGAACACACCCGTCAGGTCGACCCGGCCCTTGCCCGCCGTCACGCGTGCGTCGGTCAGCACCGTCTGCTGCGATGTCAGCGCAACCTTCGCGCGCGCGCCGAGCGCGAGCTTCGGATCGTTCAGGTTGAAGTCGACGGTCGTCACGTCGCCCGCGAGCGTCACGCCGAGCGGGCCGGCGAGGCGCATCGGCCGCAGCTCGGCGACGAACGCGTTCAGGTCGAGGTTCGCGACCTTCAGGTCGAAGCGGCCCTTGCCGCCCGCCAGCGTGCCGTTGCCCGTCACGCTGCCGTCGCGGATCAGCTTCAGCGCGAGCGCGTCGATCCGTTGCGCGTGCGCATCGAGATGCACGTTCGCGTGCGCGTCGATCACCGGCAGCAGGTGGTCGCCGAGCGTACCGGGCTTCGCGTTGACGATCGACACCGGGCCCGTCACCGCGAAACCCTTCGCGGGCTCGGCCCCGGCCGGCGCGGTCACGGGCGCGAGTTCCGCGCGCACCGCGAGATCGGCCGCCGGCGCGCCG
>NZ_JAAGPE010000283.1:0-12092 GCF_017104605.1 Burkholderia sp. Ac-20384
GACGCTCGGCTTCGTCGCGCTGTTCCTGCTGATCGGCCTCGGGCTGCACGCGGCGCTCGCGCGCTGGCCGGTGCTGACGACCGCCACGCAGTGGTCGGGGATCGCGTTCCTGCTGTATATGGCGCTGCGGCTCGCGCTCGATGACGGCAGGCTGTCGGCCGACCCGGACGTGGCCGGCCCGTCGGCGGCGGCCGGCGCAGCGATGCAGTGGCTGAATCCGAAGGCGTGGCTCGCGTGCGTGGCCGCGATGGGCGCGTATGCGACCGATGGCGACCGCACGCAGGTCTGGCAGTTTGCCGCGCTGTATCTGGTGATCTGTTTCGCGTCGATCGCGTGCTGGTCGTATGCGGGCGCATCGCTGCGGCACCGGCTGGCGAACGCGCGGCACATGCGCGTGTTCAACCGGCTGATGGCGCTGCTGCTCGCGGGCAGCGCACTCTTCCTGCTCGACGTGTAGCGCTTGCCGTTCAGCTCGTCGCGCTGCGGTACTGGCCGGGCGTCGCGGCGGCGATTCGCCGGAACGCGCGCTGGAAATGCGCCTGGTCGGCAAAGCCCGCGTCCAGCGCGACGTCCGCGATCGGCCGGCCGCGGCGCAGCTCCGTGCGGCCGTACTGCACGCGGCGATCGATCAGGAATGCATGCGGCGTCATCCCGTAGCGGGCATTGAACGCGCGGATCAGGTACGACGGCGACAGATCGGCCGCCGCGCAGATCGCATCGAGCGTCACGCCCTCGCGGCAATGCGCGGCGATGTAGTCGGCCGCGCGCGCGAGCCGGGCGTTGTCGTCCCCGGCGCGCGGGCCGGGCAGTTCGCGATCGAGCGCGCCGTGCAGCGCCGTGAAGAACTCGACTGCCGCGCTCTCCTTGCCGAGCGGATCGATGCCGGGCGTGACGAGCGTGCGGTAGAAGCCGCCAAATTGCGCGAACAGGTCGTGGCGCTCCGTCAACTTCGGCGAAAAGCCTTGAAAATCGCTGTTCGGATCGCGGCCCAGCGAATGCTGCAGCCGCGCGAGCCACGGCACGTCGACATAGACCATCCGGTACGCCCATGCATCCGGGCCGTACGGATTGCACGCATGCACCTGTTCCGGATCGATGATCACGAGCACGCCGCGCCCGACGTGCTCGTTCGTCGCGCCGTTCACGTAGGTGCTCGTGCCGCCGACGATCGCGCCCACCGAGAACGTGTCGTGCGTGTGCTTCGCGTAGCAGATCTCGCGGCCGTCGTCGACAGTGCGCGCCTCGATGAACGGCAGCGCGGCATCACGCCAGAACGGCGACGGTACGACGGATCGGTTGGCGGTACGGCTCACGCGGCGGGCTCCCGGTTCGGACGGCGAACGCTCACCGTACAAGACTGTGCGGCGCCGCGCAACCGGATCGGTGGATCGGTGGGTCGGTGGATCGGTGGATCGGTGGATCGGTGGGTCGGTGGGTCGGTGGATTGGTGGATTGGTGGATTGGTGGATCGGCGAACCGCTGGGCCGGTCCGCGGCTTCGACGCCGGATCGCGCCGTTTCGCCTAAGCTTTGAATTCCGTCCGCCGCGGCACCCGCGGCGGATCCCGTTCACTCCTCTCCCGTCACGCACATGCATATCGATCTGAAAGGCAAGACCGCGGTCGTCACCGCCTCCACCGCCGGCATCGGGCTCGCGATCGCCGAAGGGCTCGCGCGCGCCGGCGCGCGTGTCGTCGTCAACGGCCGCAGCGACGCATCCGTGCAGTCCGCGCTCGCGCACCTGCGCGCCGCCGTCCCGGGCGCGGGCTTCGATGGCATCGCCGCCGACCTGTCCGATGCCGCCGGCGTCGCACGCATCACGCAGCACACGCCCGCGGCCGACATCCTCGTCAACAACGCGGGCATCTACGGCCTGAAGGCGTTCTTCGACATCGACGATGCCGAGTGGGACCACTATTTCCAGACCAACGTGATGTCCGGCGTGCGCCTCGCGCGGCATTACCTGAAGGGGATGATCGAACGCAATGCCGGTCGCATCGTGTTCATTTCGTCGGAATCCGGCCTGAACATCCCGGTCGACATGATCCATTACGGATTCACCAAAACCGCGCAGCTGTCGATCGCCCGCGGCCTCGCGAAGCTCGCGGCCGGCACGAACGTGACGGTCAACTCGGTGCTGCCGGGGCCGACGATGTCGGACGGCGTGCGGGCGCTGCTGAAGGAAACGGCCGACGAAACCGGCCGCAGCGTCGAAGACGTGGCCGTGGATTTCGTGCGCAACCACCGCTCGAGCTCGATCATCCAGCGGCCCGCGACGCCCGAGGAAGTCGCGAACCTGGTCGTCTACGTGTGCTCGCCGCTCGCTTCGGCGACGACGGGCGCTGCATTGCGGGTAGATGGCGGCGTGGTCGACACGATCGCGTGACGGCTGGCGGGGCACGGCCGCCGCCGCACTAGCGCGACGCGGCCTTGCCCGGCTGGAGCGTGCCCTTGCGGTCGGCGTTCATGCAGGAATCGAAGCCGCGTTGCGTGACGACGCCGGCCTTGTCGAACACGACGAAATATTCGCGGTGATCGTTGCCGTGCTCGATGAAGTAGTTGTAGCAGACGCCGCTGCCGTTGCGGACCATCCATACGCTGCGCGGATTGCCGCCGGCGCGAACGACATCGGCGCGCGTCGCGCCATGCCGCGATGCGGCCCTCGCGAGCGGCGTGCGCGAATACGAAAACGGCAGCCACGAGTCGAACCACGCGCAACCGTGCAACATCAGGCAGCCGGCGGCCAGGGACAGCGTCGCTGCGGGACGGGACATCGTAATCAATCGCATGCTTGGTGAAATCTGCTGCGCCATGCCGGCGTGATCGAAAGCGCCATGCTACTAGACCTTTGGGTCCGGATCGAAAAGAAATGTAGAGATCTTTATCCGAATCCTTGCATTGCATGCCTCGGCACAAACCGGATCGTCGCCCGTCGCGGCGGCCGATGCACGCTTGCACGCGCATCCGTACCGCCGCGTCATGCCGCCTCAGCCGGCATCGTCACGCAATCCATTCCGCCCACAGCATCGTCAGCACCGTCATCAGCGCGGGGCCGACGAACAGCCCGATCAGGCCGAACGTCTCGGCGCCGCCGAGGATGCCGAACAGCACGAGCAGGAACGGCAGCCGCGCGGAACTGCCGATCAGCACCGGCCGCACGAAGTGCTCGGCGACGAACACGACGACGAACCCGAGCACGGCCACCACGATGGCCCACATGGTCGCGCCCTGCACGAACAGCCAGAGCGCCGCACCGCAGAACACCACGGGCGCGCAGAACGGCAGCATCGCGGCGATCGCCGTGACGAGGCCGAGCAGCGCCGCATGCGGGACGCCGGCCAGCGCATACGCGATGCCGAGCAGCGCGCCCTCGCCCAGCCCGACCACGACCAGCCCCGTCACCGTGCCGAACACGGCCGCGACCATCCGCTCGATCAGCTCCGCGCCGCTGCGCCCGAACGCGCGCCGCGCGCCCTGAAGCAGCGCCCCCGACAGCTTGTGGCCGGCCCGCAGGATCACGAACAGCGTGACGAGCATGAAGCCGAATTCGAGCAGCGCATGCGCGAGCTTCGTACCGAACTGCCGGCCGAACGCGAGGAATTTCTCGCTATTGACGCCGTGCATCGCACTGGCCGCATGCAGCGGATGGCCGAGGTTGGCCTGCCACCATTCGGTGATCTGCGCCGCGCCGTAAGGCAGCCGGCCGACCACGTCCGGCACCGGGATGCCGTTGTCCTGGACCGTGCGCAGCCACTCGCGCAGGTCATGCGCCTGCCCGATCGCCTGGGTTGCCGCGATGGCCACCGGCAGCACCACCAGCAACGAGATCGCCGCCGTGATGACGACCGCGATGAGCGTCGGGCGGTTGCGGAACAGCCGGTGCGATTCGAAGCGCTTGAGCATCGGCCACATCGCGATGGCGATCACGCAGGCCCAGGCAATGGCGGGAATGAAATCGCGGATCACCCACAGCGCGATCACCAGCAGCGCCGCATACAGCACGGCGCGGGAGACCTGCTGCGTGCGCGGCCGCGCGGCAGGATCGGGAGACGACGGGACATGTACGCCCATGGCACCTCTGTCGAAATGAAAAAATGGCGGTTCGTGCAGGCAACCGGCCTGCGCGAACCGCCATTCTATCCATCGGCGCCGGATCGGCGGCGCATGTCACGCGCGCCGCCCCGGCACCCCGCCCGCTCAGGCCACCTTGTCGGCGGTCCGGTAGCGCTCGAGCCAGTGCGCGTACGGTGCGGGCAGCGTCCACGACGGACGCTCGACGCCGAGCTGCTTGGCCGCGTAGTACGGCCAGTGCGGGTCGGCCAGATGCGCGCGGCCGACCATCACGAGATCGAGCTGCTCTTCCGCCACCACGCGGTTCGCCAGTTGCGGCGTGTCGATCCCCCACGCGGACGACACCGGCAGCCCGGCCTCGCGGCGCACGCGCTCGGCGATCGGCGCGAGGAACGCCGGGCCCCACGGAATCTGCGCGTCGGGCGTCGAGAAGCCGACCGACACGCTCAGCATGTCGAGCCCTTCCTGCTTCAGCCGCTGCGTGAGCGCGATCGATTCGGCGAGCGTCTCTTCGTCGCGGCCGTCGTACTCGATCACGCCGAAGCGCGCGGTCAGCGGCAGATGCTCCGGCCACACCTTGCGGACGGCCGCCAGCGTTTCGACGAGGAAGCGGCCACGGTTTTCGGCCGAGCCGCCGTATTCGTCGTCACGCTGGTTCGCATGCACCGAGAAGAAGCTCTGGCCGAGGTAGCCGTGCGCGAAGTGCAGTTCGAGCCATTCGAAACCCAGGTCGCGCGCGCGCTTCGCCGACGCAACGAAATCGGCCTGCACGCGTGCGATGTCGTCGCGCGTCATCGCACGCGGCGTCTTCGGCAGATGCGCGCCGAACGGCACGGCCGACGGGGCGATGGTTTGCCAGCCGCGCGGATCGCCGTCGGCGATATGGTCGTCGCCTTCCCACGGGCGGTTCGCGCTCGCCTTGCGGCCCGCGTGCGCGATCTGGATGCCGGGCACCGCGCCGGCTGCCTTGATCGCCGCGACCGACGGTGCGAATGCTTCGGCCTGCGCATCGTTCCACAGCCCTGCGCAGCCCGGCGTGATGCGCCCTTCCGGCGACACGGCCGTCGCTTCGGCGATCACGAGGCCCGCGCCGCCACGCGCGATGCCGGCCAGATGCACGTGATGCCAATCGTTGACGACGCCGTCCTCGGCGACGTACTGGCACATCGGCGGCACCGCGATGCGGTTACGCAGCGTGACATCCTTGAGTTTGAACGGTTCGAACAGGGCAGACATCCACGGCTCCTTTGCTTGGTTCTGCAAAACGACTGGAAACGCGTCGTGCGGTGCGCACGACGGTACGATTCGGGCCGTCGCCGGGCGGCCTGCGCCCGGCGACGGATACGGGATGGCGCCGGCCGGGCCGGCGCCATCGGCTCAACGGCGGCCGAGCTGCGCGAGCAGCGCCTCGGCGGCGGGCTCCGACGACGCGGGGTTCTGCCCCGTGATCAGCAGCCCGTCGGTGACGACATGCGGCGCCCAGTCGGCGCTGCGCTCGAATTGCGCGCCGTTGGTCTTCAGCATGTCCTCGACGAGGAACGGCACGACTTCCGTCAGTTCGACGGCCGCTTCCTCGCTGTTGGTGAAGCCCGTCGCGCGCTTGCCGCGCACGACCGATTCGCCGGTCTGCGGGTTCTTCACGTGACGCAGCACGCCCGGTGCATGGCACACGGCCGCGACCGGCTTGCCGGCCGCCAGCGCGCGCTCGATCAGGCCGATCGAATGCAGATCCTCGGCCAGATCCCACAGCGGGCCATGGCCGCCCGGGTAGAACACGGCGTCGTAGTCGTCCACGGACACGTCGGCCAGCTTGCGCGTCGACGCGAGTTCGGCCTTGGCCACCGGATCGGCGTCGAAGCGGCGCGTCGCGTCGGTCTGGGCGGTCGGATCACTGCTTTTCGGATCGAGCGGCGGCTGGCCGCCCTTCGGCGACGCGAGCGTCAGTTCGACGCCCGCATCCTTGAACGTGTAGTACGGCGCGGCCAGTTCCTCGAGCCAGAAGCCGGTCTTCTTGCCGGTGTCGCCGAGCGTGTCGTGCGAGGTCAGGACAACCAGAATCTTCATGATTGGACACTCCTTCGAAAATGGATGAGGGGAACGGGGCCGCACCGCCGGACAATCCGCCCGGTCGGCGCGGCACGCCTGTCGGTTAGTCAGCTGTGACGCGTCAACGTGCGACCCGCGTATCCGAATGCGACATGCGCCTATTAGACCAGTCGTCTAGAACTATTCGAAATAAAACGACGGCGTCTCGCTGCACCCTCAGCATCGCAGCGCGGAATGGCATTTGAATGGCACTACGCGTCTTTGATGCATGCGCCGCGGACGTCGTCGCATTCATGGGAACGGATGATAGCCCCGGATTAGACCAGTCGTCTAGTAACCCCTGCCCTTGTCATGGCTTTTTCGGAGGAGCGCGAACTACCAGCGTCTGCAGTCGCTCAGCGCTGGCGGCGCGGCAAAGCGGATCGCGGGAACCGCCCGCCCGGCATTGCGCCGGGCGGTTGCGGCCCCCGCCGGTGTGACGACCGGGTCAGAGCAACCCCATCCCGCCCGACGCGATGATCTCCGCGCCGACGATGAACGCGGATTCCGGCGCACTAAGGTGCAGCACCGTCGACGCGATTTCATCCGGCGTGCCGAACCGGCCGACCGGCACGAGGCCCTTGATCTTCTCGGCCGTTTCGTCGAGCGTCGCCGCGTCGAACCCGAGCTTGCCGTACAGCGGCGTCTGCACGGGCCCGGGGCTCACGACGTTCACGCGCACGCCATGCGGCAGCAATTCCGCCGACAGCGTCTTCGCGAACGAATTGACGGCCGCCTTGCTCGCCGCGTATACCGACGAGCCCGGCATCCCGATGTGCGCGTTGATCGAGCCGTTGATCACGATCGACGCGCCGCGGTTCAGCAGCGGCACCAGCGATTGAATCTGGAAATACGCGCCCTTCACGTTGGTGTTGAACACGAGATCCCACATCGCCTCGTCGCTGTCGGCGAACGGCGCGAGCTTCGCGACGCCCGCGTTGATGAACACGGCGTCGAGCCGTGCCCCCGCCGACGCGATCGCATCGGCCAGTGCGCGGGCCGACGCGACGCTGCCGGCCTCGTTGCGGATCGCCAGTGCGCCTGCACCGAGCGTTTGCCGCGCGGCTTCGAGCGTCTGCGCATCGCGCCCGGTGATGATGACGCGGGCGCCTTCTGCCGCGAATGCCTTGGCGGCCGCCAGGCCGATGCCGCTGTTACCGCCCGTGACGAGGACCGTCTTTCCTTCGAAGCGTTGCATGATGTTCTCCTGTGAACCGGTGAGTTGACCGTGAACACAGAATGCGCGCGGCGACCGGCCCTGCCGTACGACGGGCGCGACGAACATGTTCGAAATCGTCGAACGTGTTCGGGAAGGCGAGTTTGATTGCCCTGTTCTTTCCGGCACCGGGTCAGCCGGCCACGTCGATGCCGTCGAGCAGGCGCTGCGCGAGCCGCGGCTCGCGCAATTGCTCGAGCCACCATTGCAGCGCGCGGCCATCCCGGTCGCCGTGCCACGCGACATAGAGCCGGTTCGGCTCGCGCGGATCGGCTGTCTCTCTTTCCACGAGTTCGCCGCGCGCGAGCAGCGACGCCACGCGCCGGCGCGGCACCCAGCCAACGCCGAGCCCGTCGCGCTGCGCAAGGATCTTCGCGCGCATCGACGGCACCGCAAGCACGGCCTGCCCGCCGAGCAGGCCATACGCACGGCCGGCCACGCGCCGCGACGAATCGGCGACGACCACCGCCCGGTGCGTGCCGATCGCATCCCGCGTCAGCGCGCCGCTCACGGCGGCCAGCGGATGGCGCGGCGACACCGCGAACACCCACTCCATCGCGCCCAGCTCGAACCATTTGAAGCCGGGAATCGCGGGCGGCTCGTTGGTCGCGCCGACCACCAGGTCCGCGCGGCCGTCGCGCAGTGCCTCCCAGGTTCCGCCGAGCACTTCGTGCGTGAAACGCAACGACACGCCCGAGTCGAGCGCATCGAACGCGCGGACCACCGGCAGCAGCGTGTCGAACTCCAGCACCTCGTCGCTGACGATCCACAATCGGTCTTCCCAGCCGCTCGCGACCTGCCGCACGCGTTGCGTCAGCCGCGCGACGTCCAGCGCCAGCCGCGCCGCCTCGTCGGTCAGCAACTGGCCGGCCGGCGTGAGCTGCAACCGGTAGCCGCGCCGGTCGAACAGCAGCGCGTCGAAGCGCGTTTCGAGCTGGCGCGCCGCGTGCGACACCGTCGACGGCGCCTTGCCGAGCCGCGCGGCCGCGCGCGACAGGCTGCCGGTGGCGCGAATCGCGTCGAGCAGCGCAAGTTCGTCTTCGGACAGCATGGGCACGCTCCGGTGTGGGGTTGTCGTGGATCGTAAGGCAGTGGCTGGCGAAGGTCCAATCGGCGGATACGGGCAGCGGATGCCTGTGACGGGGCTACCGGCCAGTTCGGTACGGCTCGCCGATTCCCTGCGTCCTGGCGACCGGTAAAGGCGTCCTGCCAAGCCACGCCGCGATCGACTTCCGGTATGCTGATCGGCGCAAAATCAAGGCAATCGAGGTAACCACTGCCATGGACATCGCGATCCGCATCGAAGGCCGTCACGACCTGACGGGCCAGATCTTCCGGCAACTGCGCACCGCGATCGTCGACGGGCGGCTCGCCGGCGGCGCGCGGCTGCCATCGACGCGCGACCTCGCGAAACAGCTCGGCGTCTCGCGCAAGACGACGCTCGACGCGTTCGAGCGCCTCGTCGCCGAGGGCTACCTGAATACGCGCGCGGGCGACGGCACGTTCGTCGCCGACGGCCTCGCGCGCGTGCCGCACGCCGCGGCCATGTCGGCGCCGTCGATCGTCGAAGACACGCCGCGCGTCGACGCGGTCGATGCGCGCGCGCTGTGGGACGAGCTGCCCGACGCGCTCGCGATGCCCGCGCCGCAGGATTCGCCCGGCTTCGACTTCCGCGGCGGCGTGACCGACAAGGCGCTGTTCCCGTTCGACGCGTGGCGGCGCTGCCTGCATCACGCGCTGCGCCAGCAGATGCGCGGCCCCGCCCAGTACCACGACCCGGCCGGCGATCCGCAGTTGCGCGGCGCAATCGCGCGCTATGTCGCGTTCAGCCGTGCGGTCGCGTGCGGCTGGGACGACGTGCTCGTCACGCAAGGCGCGCAACAGGCGCTCGACCTGATCGCCCGCGTCGTCGTGCGGCCCGGCGATGTGGTCGTAGTCGAGGATCCCGGCTACCCGCCCGCGCGCGCCGCGTTCGCGTCGCTCGGCGCGACGGTGATCGGCGTGCCGGTCGACGCGCATGGGCTGGTGACGGAACGGCTGCCCGACGACGCGCGCCTCGTCTACGTGACGCCGTCGCATCAGTTCCCCCTCGGGATGCCGATGACGCTGGACCGGCGCGTCGCGCTGCTCGAATGGGCGCAGCGCCGCCGCGCGGTGATCATCGAGGACGACTACGACGGCGAGTTCCGCTTCGAAGGCCGGCCGGTGGAATCGCTGAAGAGCCTCGACCGCACGGGCCTCGTCGCGTATGTCGGCACGTTCTCGAAGACGATCTTTCCGGAACTGCGGATCGGCTATGCGATTCCGCCGCGCGCGCTGCGCGGCGCACTGGCCAAGGCGAAGCAGATCGTCGACTGGCACACCTGCACGCTGACGCAGGCGGCGCTCGCACGCTTCATGCTCGAAGGCGATTTCGCACGGCACCTGAAGCGCGTGCAGAAGCACTACGATGCGCGCCGCAAGATGCTGCTCGCGCATCTGCGCGGCGAACTCGCACCGTGGTTCGATGCGATCGTGCCGACCGCCGGCATCCACCTCGCCGCCTACCTGAAGCCGGGGCTCGACGAGGCGGCGCTGGTCCGCGCGGCCCGCGCGCAGGACATCGGCCTGTACGGCATCTCGGCGTTTCACGTCGGCGTGCCGGTCCGTCCGGGGCTGCTGTTCGGCTATGGCGGGATCGACGCGCTGCGCATCGACACGGCGCTCGCGACGCTGGCCGGCCTGCTGGGTTCCGACACCGTTGGCGGCTCGACACTGGTTACCTGAATTTTCCGGAAATTGGCCATTCAAGCAGACCAGCATGAGTCTTAAAGTGGGTCCTGTCGCGCCACCGTGCGCCCCAACCGAAAAAGGACCTGCCATGCAACCGCGCCTGAACTTCTACGCCGCCAGCCCGAATGCGATCAAGGTGATGCGCAACGCCGAGGAATTCCTTGCGAAGAGCTCGATCGAGAAGCCGCTCGCCGAACTCGTCCGGCTGCGCGCGTCGCAGATCAACGGCTGCGCGTTCTGCGTCGACATGCACACGACCGATGCGCGCAAGGGGGGCGAAACCGACCGCCGCCTGGCCACCGTCGTCACGTGGCGCGAAACGCCGTTCTTCACCGAGCGCGAACGCGCAGCCCTGGAATGGACCGAGGCGCTGACGCTGGTCGCCAGCAACCACGTGCCCGACGCCGTCTGGGAAGCCGTGAAACCGCACTTCACCGACGAAGAGCTGTTCGACCTGTCGATGCTGATCGCGACGATCAACTCGTGGAACCGCTTCGCGATCGCGTTCCGCAAGATGCCCGAGTAAGGAGACGACGATGACTCACGCTACGCTCCTCCGTCGCGCCGCCCTGTGCGCGTGGCTCGCGGCGGGCGCCGCACTGCTGCCGGTCGCTGCCCGCGCACATGACACCGGCGACAACGTGCACACGATCATGCAGCAGGCCGTGCCCGAAGCACCCGGCAAGCTCGCCGTCGTCGCGACCGTCGACTACGCGCCCGGCCAGGCTTCCGAAGCCCACCGGCACCTCGGCTCGGTGTTTGCGGTCGTGTCGAAAGGCGAAGTGCTGTCGCAGGTAAATGGCGGCCCGCTGCACCGCTACCGCGCCGGCGAAGGCTGGTACGAAGCGCCCGGCTCGCGCCACCAGGTGTCGCGCAACGCGAGCGCGACCGAGCCCGCACAGCTCGTCGTGTTCGGGCTGACCGGCGAACACGTGCCGCTGACGTCGCCGATCGATCAGTAACCGCTTTTCAGGGCGCGTGCGATTGCCCAGGCACGCGCCCTCGCTTCGCGACCGGCTTCCATGCTGTCGCCGCGCTTGTCTCTCCCGCAGCTTCTCCATTAGCCGCTCCCTACATTCCATCGCCGGCTTGCTGCGTCACGCCGCGTCACGTCACCTCCTCGCCCGACCGCGTCCCCATTCGACGCCCGACTGATCGCGATCAATTCGGACGCAAACCCTTCCTTGAAATTAACTAACTCATCAATTAGCGTCGATTGCATGAACGCGAAATCCACCGTCGCCAGGCCGCGCGGGCGCCGCCCGTCGGTCGACGATTTCGACCTGCGCGACCACATGCTCGACGTCGCGACGCAGTTGTTCGCCGAGCGCGGGATCGCCGCGACGACCGTCGCGCAGATCGCCGCGGCCGCCGGCGTCACGTCGGCGATGGTCCATTACTACTTCACGAATCGCGAGCAGCTGCTCGACGCGATCGTCGAGGAACGGCTCGCGCAGGTCATCGCGTTCGTGTGGCGGCCGACCGAACCGCAGATCGAAAACGACCCGTTCGCGCTCGTCGCCGAGCTCGTCGACCGCTTCTTCGACGTCACGCACCGCATGCCGTGGCTGCCGTCGATCTGGCTGCGCGAAATCGTCCACGAAGGCGGGTTGCTGCGCGAGCGGATGGTCCGGCGCATTCCGCTCGAACATGTCGGGCGCTTTGCCGAACGCATCCGCGGCGCGCAGCAGGCCGGCACGCTGAATCCCGCGCTCGAGCCCGCGTTCCTGTTCCATTCGATCGTCGCGCTGGTGATGCTGCCGCTCGCGACCGCGAAACTGTGGCAGAGCGCGCGCGGCCTGCCGCCGATCGACCGCGACGTGCTGCACCGCCATGTCCGCGCGCTGCTCGGTTCGGGCATGCAGCCGCCGGCCGCCGCGCCCCGCAGATCGGGAGAGCACCAGCCCGAACTCACGTCCCCTCCTCTCACCTCGTATCGCGTCTTCTCC
>NZ_JAAGPE010000284.1:0-11926 GCF_017104605.1 Burkholderia sp. Ac-20384
TGCACGACGATGCAGGCGCTCTCGCAGATGGCGTTCGCGCTGATCGGCATCGCCGCGTTCAGCCTGTATGCGACGCACGAATCGGTCGCGCACCTGCGCACGCCCGCGCTGATCGCCACCGGCGTGCTCGGCGCCCTCGCCGCGCTGTTCTACGTCGCGCAGCGGCGCGGGCTGTTCGGCCGCGGCCTGCGTCTCGCGTCGAAACTGCTCGGCCCGCGCGACTGGTCATCGCTGGCCACCCGTGCCGACGCGATCGACGACGCGGTCGGCGCGCTGTACCGCGATCGTGCGAAGGTCGCGAAGACGTTCGCATTGAGTCTCGTCGGCTGGATCGTCGGCACCGCGGAAGTGTGGCTCGCGCTGCACTTCCTCGGGCACCCGGTGAGCTGGCTCGACGCGCTGCTGCTCGAGAGCGTCGGCCAGGCCATTCGTGGCGCGGCCTTCGCGATCCCGGGCTCGCTCGGCGCGCAGGAAGGCGGCTACCTGCTTCTCGCGCCGCTGGTCGGACTGCCGCCCGACGCGGCGCTCGCGCTGTCGCTTGCGAAACGCGCGCGCGAACTCGCGCTCGGCCTGCCCGGCCTGCTCTATCTGCATTTCAGTGAAAGAAACTGGCAGCGGCGCCGTGCGCCGCAGCCGCTCGCCGACTGATCGTTCAGATCCGCCGGCTTTTTGGTTGGAGAACCCATGCGAGCCATCATTCTTGCGGCAGGCCTCGGCTTGCGCCTGCAACAACCGCCCGAGGCGCAGTTCCCGAAGTGCCTGCTGCGCTTCGACGACGTGTCGCTGCTCGAGCGCCATCTGCGCGTACTCGATGCCGCGGGCGTCGACGAGATCGTGCTCGGGCTGGGCTTCCAGCACGAGAAGGTCGAGCAGGAATTGAAGCGTCTCGGCCGCCAGGCCGAGATCGTGATCAACGACCGCTACGACCTCGGCAGCGTGCTGACCGTGCATACCGTCGCCGAGGCGATGACGCGCGGCGGCGACGTGCTGCTGATGGACGCCGACGTGCTGTATGACGAGAACATCCTGCACGCGCTGGTGGCCGATTCCGACAAGGCGGTCGACCGCCTGCTGATCGACCGCGACTTCGAGGCCGGCGACGAACCCGTCAAGCTGTGCCTGAAGAACGGCGTGCCGGTCGAGCTGCGCAAGCAGCTCGCGGTCGACCTCGAGTACGACACGATCGGCGAATCGGTCGGCTTCTTCCGCTTCACCGAAGGCACCGCGCGCCGCCTCGCGACGATCGTCGCGGGCTACGTCGACAGCGGCCGCGCGAACATGCCGCACGAGGAAGCCGTGCGCGACCTGCTGCTCGAAGGCGGTCATTCGTTCGACGTCGCCGACGTCACCGGCTCGCCGTGGATCGAGATCGACTTCCCGAACGACGTCGCTCGCGCCACGCAAGAAATCCTCCCCCTGATTCAACGCACCACCGCAGGAGTCGCACGATGAACGCACGCGAACCCAATTTCACCGAATCGCGCAGCGCGCGCCTGCGCCGCATGCTCGTCAGCAGCGACCTCGAATTCCTGATGGAAGCGCACAACGGCCTGTCCGCGCGGATCGTCCGCGAAGCCGGCTTCAAGGGCATCTGGGCATCGGGCCTCGCGATCTCCGCGCAGTTCGGCGTGCGTGACAACAACGAAGCCAGCTGGACCCAGGTGGTCGACGTGCTCGAATTCATGGCGGACGCGAGCGACCTGCCGATCCTGCTCGACGGCGACACCGGCTACGGCAACTTCAACAACGTGCGCCGCCTCGTGAAGAAGCTCGAGCAGCGCGGCATCGCCGGCGTCTGCATCGAGGACAAGCAGTTCCCGAAGACCAACAGCTTCATCGGCGGCGAGCGCCAGCCGCTCGCGGAAATCGACGAGTTCTGCGGCAAGATCAAGGCCGGCAAGGATTCGCAGACCGATCCCGACTTCTCGATCGTCGCGCGTGTCGAAGCGCTGATCGCCGGCTGGGGGATGGACGAGGCACTGCGCCGCGCGAACGCGTATGCGGAAGCCGGCGCGGACGCGATCCTGATCCACAGCAAGCTGTCGCGCCCGGACGAGATCCTGCAGTTCGCGCGTGAATGGAGCGGCAAGGCGCCGCTCGTGATCGTGCCGACCAAGTACTACAGCACGCCGACCGACGTGTTCCGCCAGGCCGGCATCAGCACCGTGATCTGGGCGAACCACCTGATCCGCGCGTCGGCATCCGCGATGCAGGCGACTGCACGCGAGATCCACGAGAGCGAAACGCTGATCAACGTCGAAGACCGCGTTGCATCGGTCAACGAGATCTTCCGCCTGCAGGACGCCGACGAGTACTCGGCGGCCGAGCGTATCTACCTGTCGTCGTCGTCGCGCGCGTCGAACGCGGCGATCGTGCTGGCAGCCAGCCGCGGCAAGGGCCTCGAAGCCGTGACCGAAGACAAGCCGAAGGTCATGCTGCCGGTCGCCGGCAAGCCGCTGCTGCGCTGGCTCGTCGACGGCTTCAAGACGCACGGCGTGAACGACATCACCGTGGTCGGCGGCTATCGCGCCGATGCGATCGACACGTCGGGCATCAAGCTCGTCGTCAACGAACGCCATGCACAAACGGGCGAGCTCGCATCGCTCGCGTGCGCGGCCGAACGCCTGACCGGCGACACCGTGATCTCGTACGGCGACCTGCTGTTCCGCAGCTACATCGTGCGCGACCTCGCGGAGAGCGAGGCCGAGTTCAGCGTGGTGGTCGATTCGTCGCTGACGGAGACCAACCAGAGCGTGCGCGATTTCGCGCTCTGCTCGGCGGAAGACGATCGCGGCCTGTTCGGCCAGAAGACCTACCTGCAACGCGTCTCGAGCGACGTCGCCGCAGGCACGCCGCACGGCCGCTGGATCGGCCTGCTGAACGTGCGCGGCGCCGGTGTCGACCGCCTGAAGGCGATGCTCGCGACGCTGCAGGCGCGTCCTGATTTCGACACGCTCGACATCCCGTCGCTGCTCAACGAGCTGATCGCCGCCGGCGAGAAGATCGAGGTGCAGTACGTGCACGGCCACTGGCGCGGCGTCAACGATCTCGAAGACTTCCGCCGCGCGGGCGACTTCGCGCACGGTCAAACGCCGCTGTCCGAACCGGGTGCCGGCAACGGGGGCGCGCAATGATCGAAGCGGCCCAGTTCGTCGAGGCCGCGCGCGAGCGCGGCTTCGACTGGTACGCGGGCGTGCCCTGCTCGTACCTGACGCCGTTCATCAATTACGTGCTGCAGGACCCGACGCTGAATTACGTGTCGGCCGCGAACGAAGGCGACGCGGTCGCGCTGATCGCGGGCGCGACGCTCGGCGGCAAGCGCGGGATCGCGATGATGCAGAACTCGGGGCTCGGCAACGCGGTGAGCCCGCTCACGTCGCTCACGTGGACGTTCCGCCTGCCGCAGTTGCTGATCGTCACGTGGCGCGGCCAGCCGGGCGTGGCCGACGAGCCGCAGCACGCGCTGATGGGCCCGATCACGCCCGCGATGCTCGACACGATGGAGATCCCGTGGGAGACGTTCCCGACCGACCCGGAACAGGTCGGCCCGGCACTCGACCGTGCGATCGCGCACATGGACGCGACGGGCCGCCCGTACGCGCTCGTGATGCAGAAAGGCAGCGTCGCGCCGTATGAGCTGAAGGCGAACCCGGCCGCGAAGCCGCGCGCGCATGTCGCTGCGCAATCGGCGACACGTGCCGAATCGCCTGCCGCGTGGCCGACCCGCCAGGACGCGCTGCAGCGCGTGATCGCGCACACGCCGGTCGATTCGACCGTCGTGCTCGCGTCGACCGGCTTCTGCGGCCGCGAACTCTACGCAATCGACGATCGTCCGAACCAGCTGTACATGGTCGGCTCGATGGGTTGTGTGACGCCGATGGCGCTCGGCCTCGCGCTCGCGCGCCCCGACCTGCGCGTGGTCGCGGTCGACGGCGACGGCGCCGCGCTGATGCGCATGGGCGTGTTCGCGACGCTGGGTACCTACGGCCCGGCGAACCTCACGCACGTGCTGCTCGACAACGGCGCGCACGAATCGACGGGTGGCCAGGCCACCGTGTCGCAACATGTTTCGTTCGCGGGTGTTGCTGCCGCGTGCGGATATGCGTCGGCGGTCGAAGGCGATACGCTCGACGTGCTCGATACGGCGCTTGCCGCGCCGGCCGACGGTGCGCAGTTCGTGCGTCTGGCGATCCGCACCGGCGTGCCCGACGGCCTGCCCCGCCCGACCGTCACGCCGGTCGAGGTCAAGAATCGTCTGATGCGGCACATCGGCGCCGCGCAGACCGAAGCCCACGTTGAAGGAGCCCATTGATGCTGCTGCTGAACCCCGGCCCGGTCACGCTCACCGAACGCGTGCGCCGCAGCCTGCTGCAACCCGATCTGTGCCATCGCGAAAGCGAATTCTTCGATCTGCAGGATGAGGCGCGTGCGCGTCTCGTCGCCGCGTATGAACTCGATCCGGCTGAGTGGACGGCCGTGCTGATGACGGGGTCGGGCACGGCCGCGGTCGAAAGCATGATCGCGGCGCTCGTGCCGAAGGACGGCAAGCTGCTCGTGATCGAGAACGGCGTGTATGGCGAGCGGATCACGCAGATCGCGACGCAGTATGGAATCGCGCATGATGTGCTCAAGCATGAGTGGATGCAGGCGCCTGATCTCGCGCAGATTGGTGCGAAGCTCGATGCGGGTGGATATTCGCACGTCGCGGTGATTCATCATGAAACGACGACGGGTCGCCTGAACGATCTCGGTGCGATTGCCGAGGTCTGCCGCTCGCGTGGCGTGAAAATGCTCGTTGATGGTGTGAGCAGCTTCGGCGCGGAAGCGATCGATTTCGCCGGTGGCGATATCGATGCCGTTGCCGCGACCGCGAACAAGTGCCTGCACGGCGTGCCGGGCGCAGCGTTCGTAATCGTGCGCCGCCGTGCGCTCGCGAAGGCCGCAAGCCGTACCTACTACCTCGACCTCGGTCGTCTGGCGAAGCTGCAGGATCAGCGGAATACGCCGTTTACGCCTTCCGTGCACGCGTACTACGCGCTCGTCGAGGCGCTGCGTGAGTTCGATGAGGCTGGCGGCTGGCGTGCGCGGCATGCGCATTACAAGGCGCTGGCTGATCAGGCGCAAGCCGGGCTTGCCGCGCGCGGGATGCCGCTGGTGCTGGCGGAAGGTGAATCGTCGGTTGTGCTGCGTGCGTACCGGTTGCCGCAAGGGGTGACGTACGAGACGCTGCACGACGGGCTGAAGGCACGTGGCTTCGTGATCTACGCGGGGCAAGGCGGGCTGTCGAAGGAACTGTTCCGCATCTCGACGATGGGCGCGATTCAGGCGGCTGATGTCGATCGGTTGCTGGAGGGGTTCACGGCACTGACGCGGTAAGCGTTCGCCCGTCCCTTCAGTTGTCGACGAAAGGCCCGCAAGGGCCTTTTTTTATTCTCCTCGGATTTCTCGAAAACACCGGCCCCCATTGCCGGCGTTCGGCCAGCTCCGGCTATTCGACACGTGCCGTCAATTCCCGACGTGTTCTCGTCACTCATCTCGACGCGTATCCTTGCGATAATCCGTAGGACTACTGCCAGTCCAATGTTTGAACGCACGACAAAAACCGGTAGCGTCGGAAAAGCCAAGATCAAATGCCAGCACGGCCACGCTGGTGTTCGAATTTGTCAGCCGATCGACCGCGATATCCCGCCGCAGTCCGTCTTTCACCTGCTGGAAATGGGTGCCCTCTTCCGCAAATCTACGATTGAGCGTGCGTACAGACGTATGCAACGCCTGCGCGAGCGCCTGTATCGTCAACGGCTGCGCGATATTCCGTTCAAGATACTCGCGCGTTTTGGCAACGATCGAACCATGATGAAATACGCTGAAAGTCCAGGCTCCGGGTGCGGCGTTAAGGAAAGCCCATAGTTCGTGCTTTTCGCGTTTGAACGGCTCGGCACAATCCTGGTACGAGAAATGGATGCTCGTCATCCCGGAATCGAACTGCACCGCCCCGGGAAACAGGAATGCGTAGTCTTCTACGTACCTGGGCCTGGCGAAACCGAACTCGACCCGTTGCAGCGCAAGTTCCCTGCCGAGTAGCCAGGACGCTATGCCGTGAGCCAGTTTCATCATCAACTCATGCCCAAGGGGCGTAACCTGCGTGCCAGGCATCCGCTCAACCAGCGCCAGCCGCACCAGATCATTCTTCGTTGAGATGTGCAACCGGTAGTCATCCAGCAGCAAATTCCAGAAACGAACAAAACGATTGAACACGACCAATACCGTTGGCGCGTCCAGCAGGCTGAGCATCAGGTACTTCAACGTGCCGCCCCTGATTGGCCTGGACCATAGCCCCAGCATCTCGTCATCGAGCGACGCCGCGACCGTCCGATACAACGCGACGTACTGCTGCCGCGTGATTCGTGCATCGGGTTGATTGAGAAGAGACTGCGGGATGGCGGCGCTCGCGAGGACCTGTGCCGTCACGTCTTCTCCGTGACGCGTGCGAACGGCACGCAACATCCCGTGCAGGAAGTGCGCCGAAACAGTCAGGGGACGTTGGCGGGGCAGATTCATGATTGGATCATTATGGCGCGTTTTGCATATTAATTGGCGCGATGTGCGAATTCCTTACCCGCCCCATACCTATACTGACGCGACATCTTCGTGATTTCTGAACTTCGTGATAGTTGTCGGATGGCGCATTGCGCCAATCGCCGGCGGCCTGTCTTCATCGGTCAAAAGAGGAGCACGGTTTGAATACAAGACGCATTGTCGTGACTGGCATGGGTATGGTTTCGCCATTGGGATGCGGAGTCGAATCCGTCTGGAGCCGTCTCCTGAAGGGCCATTCGGGCGTGGTCAGCTTGCCCGACGATGTCACGGACGGAATTGCGTCGAAGGTCGGTGGCGTCGTGCCCGTGCTGACGCCTGACTGTCCATGGGGATTTGATCCTGCCCTCGCTGCAGACCCCAAGGACCAGAAGAAGATGGACCGGTTCAGCCTGTTTGCGCTGGGCGCCGCGCAAGAGGCCTTGAATCAATCCGGGTGGCGACCTGAAACCGAGAGCGCTCGCGAACGAACCGCAACCATCGTCGCGTCTGGCGTGGGCGGGTTCGGTGCAATTGTGGAGGCGGTCAGGATCACTGACGACCGTGGGCCAAGACGGCTTTCTCCCTTCACCGTACCCAGCTTCCTGGCCAACATGGCCGCTGGCCACATCTCCATCCGCCACGGCCTTCGCGGCCCCCTGGGCGCACCGGTTACGGCCTGTGCCGCCAGCGCGCAGGCGATTGGCGACGCAGCGCGCCTGATTCGGGCGGGCGAAGCCGACATTGCCGTGTGCGGTGGCGCGGAGGCCTGCATCGATCGAGTCAGCCTGGGGTCGTTCGCCGCGGCAAGAACCATGTCCACGGGCTTCAATGATCATCCGGTGCAGGCATCTCGCCCGTTCGATGCCGGGCGAGACGGCTTCGTCATGGGAGAAGGCGCCGGCATGCTCGTCATAGAAGAGTTGGAACACGCGCTGCGGCGAGGCGCCACCCCCATCGCCGAAGTACTCGGTTATGGCACGAGCGCCGACGCATACCATATGACGTCGCCGCCCGAGGACGGTGCCGGGGGACGACGCGCGATGGAACTCGCGATTCGGCAGGCGAATCTTGCCCCTGAGCTGATCGGGCATTTGAACGCTCATGCGACGTCCACGCCCGTCGGCGACATCAGCGAGCTGGCGGCCATCAAGACTGTATTTGGATCGGGTCGCGGTCCCGCCGTTTCAGCCACCAAGGCGTCGACAGGACATTTGCTCGGGGCTGCCGGCGGCGTGGAAGCGATTTTCACCGTCCTTGCGCTGCGCGACCAGCTCGCGCCTCCTACGCTGAACCTGACCCAGCCGGACTCCGCAGCTGAAGGCATCGATATTGTCACCGGATCGGCCCGCAGCATATCGACGGAATATGCGATCTCCAACGGCTTTGGTTTTGGGGGCGTCAATGCCAGTCTGGTATTCCGTCGACTTTGATCCGGCTTCAAGCCGAAGGAAACGCTCGAACACCGGCCCCAGCGCCATCATCAGCGAAGGATGCGACGGGCTGCAGGTTCCGCGCGCATCCGTCCACGTTTGCCGATTGAGATCGGGGCTGCGTTGCGCCCGCGAAGCGGGTCCGATACATGTGGCGGCACAGATGCGGTCAAGCACTCGGACGATCTTTCCGCGTGTTGGGGTACGCTTCGGGTCGGTAAGCGACATCCACGACAACCCGTGAAGAACCTGTTCTCATCGTGACCACAAGAATCCTCCGCTTCGCCCCGCTGCTGGCGCTCGTCGCCGCCTCCGCCGCTCACGCCGCCGACAACCAGCCTTGCGGCGACGATACCGTCACCGCCGTCGCCCGCTGGGCCGGCATCGCCAGCGCACGTATTGCCACGCGCGACACGGACCGGCTCGTCGTTGCATCGGCGTGCAAGGTCATGCCGAATGCGCCGGACACGACAATCGCGGCCGTCGCGCTCGATTCGCTGCCGAAGAGCAAGAATCCCGACGATAGCGAAAAGCTGCAGGTCGTCGCGCTCGTCGAAGGCGGCAAGGTCGTGGCGGCTGATAAGTCGGTGGTCCAGGAAGACGCGACGACCGAAATCGGCGAGAACAGCTATCGCATCGATACGGCGCGGTACCAGTTGTCGCCTGACCTGCGCGCATTCGGCGTTGTGTTCACCAGCAGCGCGCGAGGGGCGAGTTGTCCCGATGCCGACGCGGACGGGGAACTGACGCTATGGGTACGTGAAGGCAACCACATCCGTTCGGTATTCGGCACTAACCTCCGCGGGTGGGTCAGTGTCGAAGGCGAATCCTGCGGCCCGGGCGTCGGCGATGCGAGCAGCGAAGAGGCCCGAATGACAGTCGCCGTCGATAAAACGTCGAGCCATGGTTTCGCCGATCTGTCGATCACCGCCCACATCACGAAGACGCAGCGTAAGGACGGCGAATACTCGGATACGGGAAAGCGCACCGCGCGCACGGTCGTCCACTACGACGGCAAGACGTACGGAATCGATATGTTCCGAAACTTCTGGTATTCGCCTGCCGCAATGAAGCGCTTCAAGTAAGGCCCAGGCGGGGCACCGCCCCGCCCGCCTACTCCGCCACCTTCGCGCCGATCGCCTCGCCCGACGCCGGCATCCGCAGCGCGTCGTCCCGCACGCGTCGCGCCTCGCGCGCCGAATATCGATCCTTCAGCCGCAGGAACGGCTTCTCAACGAGGAAATAGCTGGCCGTCGCAGCCATCAGCGCCCACACGATCCCGAGCGGGAACGCATGCGGCACGGCCAGATCCGGATTCGCGAACGGCTGCTGCCACAGATAAAGACTGAACGAGATCGTGCCGACGAACACGACCGGCCGCGTACGCAGCCATCGCGCGCACCAGAACTCATTACGGAAATTCAGCACGACGATCACGATCGCGATCAGCGCGGCTTCGAGCGTCACGCCGTACGTCGCATTCCAGAACCCACCGAGCCGATGTTCGGCAAGCGGCATGCCGATCAGCACGACAACGATGATCGCCGTCACGATACGCGTCTCGCCACGCCACGTACGAATCCACGCTTCAAGCCGCTCACGATTGAGCGACACATAACAGCCGATCAGAATCGGATCGACGCCCGTGTGCAGCATCATCCCGAGTTGCCCGCGCAGCGCGGGCGCAACGAAATACGTCACAGCGCGCACCAGCGGCACGACCAGGATCAACACGGCCAGCCAGCGCGTACCGCCACGGCGCATCCCGTACACGAACAGCAGCGGCCAGAACCAGTAGAACTGTTCCTCGAGCGCAAGCGACCAGAAATGGCCGAGGTACCACGCGCCGTCCGGATGCAGTGTGTTGTCGCCGGTCAGCCCGAACCACGCCGAGTAATTCCACAGGTGCAGCGCCGCATACAGCCACTGCCGGCGGTCGACGTCGAACCAGCCCGCGAAGGCCACGATCGCGACCGCCGCGAGATAGACGTAGCAGGCCGGCCAGATCCGCAGCGCGCGGCGCACGTAGAACGACGTCAGCGCGATGCCACCGGTGCGCGCGAACTCGGCGCGCAACACGTTGGTGATCAGGAAGCCGCTCAGAACGAAAAAGATCAGCACGCCGAGCCGGCCGTCGGCGATCAGCCGCAACGGCGCGTACCAGCCCGTGTAGCCGCCTGGCAGCACGTGCTCGGCATGTCCGATCACCACCATCGCGACCGCGACGGCGCGCAACCCGGTCAACTGCGTGACGCGATGGTTCATCGGCTGGTTTCCGTTGGCACGGTGGATGGGCAGCAGACCGGCGCCCCCGCTTCGGCACGCCGATATGCCGCCGGGATTTTGTATGAAAAATATCGGAATGAAATTGCTTCAAAAATCCCGCTGCCATCCCGACATGCAGGCCGCCCCGGCGGGACGCCCGGGGCGGGTGGCGCTCGGTCGGCCGTTTGCTGCGGCGCAACGCCCCACGGGCCGCAGCAAACTCGCCCCCTTTCACCGATCGGTTTTCTTCTCCAGCAGCCGGACGTTCTGCTGCGCAACCTGGAGATCCTGCAGCCGATCCACCAGTTCCGCGCAGCCCGTCTTGTCCATCTGGAACGACGTGCCGCACATCGGGCAGCGGACCTCGCTGCTGCCGAGAAAATCCGCCAGCGACAACTTCACCCGCCCGCGCGCGCAGACCGGGCACGTGAAACCCGGCGCGTCGTTCAGCATCTTCTCGCTCGTCTTCATGACTCCCTCCTGGCGTGATCGCCACCTTCGCCGGTGGCCTGGGTGCCGGCGCCGCCGACCTGGGTATTCATGCCCAGCAGCGCCAGCAGGTTGCCGATGCCGGCCGGGATGCCGGCCTGCCCGACTTCGACTTTGGCGCCGATGTTCGCCTCGAGAAACGGCGACACGTCCTCGCGCGACTGGCTGCCGGCCTCGGGCCGGCCGCGCGCGAGCATGGCGCTCCAGCGATACCGGCGTGGCGCGTCGTCGTCCGCATCGCCGGGCAGCAGCGGGATCGCGCACGGCGCCTGCACGCGCTCGGCGAGCAGCAGACGCACACCGAAATCGAAGGTCGCGGTCTTCACTTCGAGCAGCGGCAGCGGAATCAGCGACAGCACCGGAACCTGCACGCGGCGCCACTCGGTCTTGTCCTTGCCGACCACTTGTTCGTAGAAGAACGTGATCATCCGCAGTTCGCCGAAGTCGGTGCCGTCCGGGTCGTCCGGTTCGCAGACAATGGACGCGTTCTGCACGAAGCCAAACTCGCGGACGTACCGGACGAACTGGCGCGCCGCCATGAAGTCGGCTTCGATCACGGCCTCGATCGGCGCGGCAAACAAGTACTGCAGATCGACGACGGGGCTGATGGAATCGGTCATGGCATCACTCCGTGACAACCAGTTCGTCGCGCTCGCGGCCGCCTTCGCCGACGAGCACCCACTTGTAGTTGCGCAGCTTCGCGCGCAACGTCAGCGTCTGCACGAATTCGGCCGGAATGCCCTGCAGCGCGGCCGGGTCCAGCGTCACCGCGAGCGACGGCACGCGGGCGGTCTCCGCCTGGATCCCGCGCTGGCGCTCGGCGGCCGCGTCGATCAGGCTGCGCAGCGCCTCCCAGCTCGCGTCGACCGCCGCATCGAACGACGCACGTCCCGCATCCTTGCGATCGCTCACGTCGAACACGTCCGCCAGGCTACCGTCCAGCGACGCGTGGAGCACGTCGAGCAGGCCCGCGCGCAGCGCATCGAGCGACGGCTCCGCGCGACGCATCGCCTGCGTCAGTGCATCGCCGAGCAGCGCGTGCAGGTTGCTGCCCAGCTCGCGTGCGACGCGCGACGAACGCAAGGCGTCGATCCGGTCGCGCAGCGGGTCGGGGCCCTCACCGGCCGCCCCAGCTCGGAAGAGCGCCGGGTGGGGAAAGAGTGTAA
>NZ_JAAGPE010000285.1:0-11884 GCF_017104605.1 Burkholderia sp. Ac-20384
GCCGCCGCGGTGCGCGGGTCGCCTGCATCGGGCGCGAGCGACAGCGCGGAGAACTGCAGGTCGCTCACGTCGATCGCACCGCCCGCGCAGATCAGCACCGCGTGGTGGATCACGTTCTCGAGTTCGCGGATGTTGCCGGGCCATGCGTGCGCATGCAGCCGGGCGCGTGCGGTGTCGGTCAGCGTCGGCGCGGCCACGCGCAGCCGCTTCGCATAGGTGTCGATGAAGTGCTCGATCAACGGCGCGATGTCGCCGGGCCGCTCGCGCAGCGGCAGCAGGCTCAGCTTCACGACGTTGAGGCGGTAGTAAAGATCCTCGCGGAAATTGCCCGCGCGCACCGCGGCTTCGAGATTCACGTTGGTGGCGGCGACGAGCCGCACGTCGATCTTCACGGTCTTGCGCGAGCCGACCGGCGTCACTTCGCGCTCCTGCAGCACACGCAGCAGCTTCACCTGCGCGGACAGCGGCAGGTCGCCCACCTCGTCGAGAAACAGCGTGCCGCGATTCGCGGATTCGAACCAGCCGGGCTGGCTGTTGATCGCGCCGGTGAACGCGCCGCGCTCGTGGCCGAACAGTTCGCTTTCGATCAGCGTCTCGGAGAACGCGCCGCAGTTGACCGCGACGAACGGACCGTCGTGGCGCTCGCTCAGCGAATGCACGAGGCGCGCGATCAGCTCCTTGCCGGTGCCGCTCTCGCCGGTGACGAGCACGGTCGCGTCGCTGGGCGCGACGAGCTGGATGCGCTCGAGCAGCACCCGCGATTTGGGATCGTCGAACGTCAGCGCCTTCGCACGAATCGTGATTGCGTGCGAAGTCGGGTCCAGCAAGCTGAAGATGGCCATGGCACGACCGGCGTGTTGAACGGGGAAGGTTCGACGATAGCAAGGTGCGCGCCGGCCACGAACCAATTCATCGAGCTATCGGTATGACGGCGGCCGGATTGCGCCGGCCGCCGCGCGGCGTCACGCGAGGCCGGTCATCTTCCATTGCTGCTCGAGCGCGCCCGGCCCGAATTCGAGCGAGCCGCCGAGCGGTTCCGCGAGCGCCTGGAAATACGCAGCCTCCTCGAGGATCAGGATGTACTTCGAAACATCGAGGATCGATTTGCCCCAGAACGTCGCGCCGCCATTGGCCTCGATGATCGCCGGTACCTCGGGGTCACGGCGGATCGTGTCGACGATGAAGCGCGGCTCGCCGGGACGACGATCGACGTACACCGGAATCTCGCGGGCACGTGTGTAGCGCGCGGCCGGCGCATAGCGGATCGGCAGCGGGCGATGCGCGCTCGCCCACGCACCGAGGTACGGGCCGTGCACGTGAATCACGACGCCGACTTCCGGCGCCTCGCGGAACACGTCCGCATAGCGCGGCCCGTTGCCGCCCGCGCGCGCGTCGCCGTGCAGCACGTCGCCGTCGAACGTCACGACGACGGGCTGGATCTCCTGCGACGCGGCCCACGGGCTCGGCGCCGACAGCGCGACGATGAGTTCGGTGCCCGGCACGCGCTGGAACGCCTGGAACGTGTTGGTCGCGGACAGCGTGCGCGTGTCCTTCAGCACGCGCTCGGCCTGCGTGAATTCGCGCGTGGCGCGCTCGACGAATGCCACGAGTTCGCCGCTGTCGATGGTTGAGGTAACGGACATGAGGACGGTTTCCTTGATCGGGTGGACGGATGAGCTCGCATCGCGATGTCGTAACACCGCGACGCACGGCCACCGGATCAGCAGCAATCGTGCCAGCCTGACATGCACGCGTCGAAGGCCCGCGCCACGGTGCGTGTGCGCGTTGCACGACGCGCGCCGTGCGATTCGCGCGGGCGCCTCTGTTGCGGGAGCAACAGCCTGCCGGCCGGGATTGCTGCGCGACGCGCAGCCGCTGACAGCGTGCGCGGCACGCCGTACGACGCTGCGGCCCGTCGTACCTCGCGCCACGCGCCCAACGGCCGCGCTGGTTCGAAACTTGCGTCGTGACCGGCCCGCGCCGCGCGCTGTCCGGCGCGTCCGATCCGACTTCACTGACACCCATCCGACCATGACGCTCCTCCCCCTGCGCGGCTACACCGCGCGCACGCTGCTGGCTTCGGCGCTCGCCGTATCGTCTCTCCTCTCGCAGGCGGCTTCGCCCGGCCGCGTTCCCGTGCCCGATCCGTTGCAGGGCGACGGCCGCGTGTCCGCGTTCTACACGTGGGACCGCGACATTCCGGCGACGCCCGGCGTGCTGCTGCGTTCCGAGCCGCTTCCAGCGACGCTCGGGCTCGCGAGCGCCGGCCGCCAGCTGCGCATCCTCTATGCATCGACCGACGGCGTCGGCGGCCGCACGCCGATCGCCGTGTCGGGTGCGCTGTTCGTGCCGCGCGGCACGCCGCCGGCAGGCGGCTGGCCGATCGTCGCGTGGGCGCACGGCACGTTCGGGATGGCCGACATCTGCGCGCCGTCGTGGTTCGGCCGCTCGTATCGCGACGTGCGCTACCTGAACGCGTGGCTTCAGCAAGGGTTCGCGGTCGTCGCGACCGACTACCAGGGGCTCGGCACGCCCGGCCCGAATCCGCAGCTCAACAACCGCTCGAACAGCTACACGCTGCTCGACAGCGTGCGCGCGGTGCTCGGCGGCGTGCCGGGCCTCGCGAACGAGGTCGTGCTCGTCGGCCAGTCGCAAGGCGGCTCGGCCGTGTTCGCGGCGGCCGGCTACGCACCCGCCTATGCGCCCGAACTCGCGATCCGCGCAACGGTTGCCACCGGCACGATCTACAACGCGTCTCCCGCCACGCTCGCGTCGCTGCCGAAGTTCGAAAGCGCCTACCGGCGCGATCCCGAGCGCGTCGATCCGACACTCGCGTACCAGTTCTATTCGGTGCTCTCCGCGCAGCAGATCGACCCGTCGCTGCGCGCGGACGAAGTGCTGACCGACCGCGCATTGCCGATCCTCGAACAGTCGCGCATCGGTTGCCTCTCGTCGCTCGAGGACGACGCGGCGCTCGCGCACCTCACGCATGCGAACACCGTGAAGCCCGGCGGCGATGCGAGGCTGAAGGCGTGGTGGGATGAGTACCTGAAATACCCGACGCTGAAGATCGCCACGCCCGTCTTCATCGGTGCGGGCGCGGACGACGGGCTCGCACCGCTCGAACTCGCGCTCGCGAAGGATGCATGCGCGGCGGGCACGACCGTCGAGGCGCACCTGTATGCGGGCCGTGAACACAACGGCACCGTAAACGCGTCGCTCGCCGATTCGATTCCGTTCGTGAAGCGCGTGCTCGCCGGCGAGACGATCCGCCCGGTCTGCACGCCCGCCGCACAGCAGGCCGTGTCGCAATAGCGGAGGCGACGCGCTTTGCACGACGGCGCGAATGCATTTCGGAATCCGTTATTGGATTGCGCCGCCGCGCATTTTTATACTCGTCAGCACTCTCTGTTAAAGAGTGCCAGCCAATTTCGACAGATCAGCACAGGACGAACCAATGAGCCTACGCCCCTTGCACGACCGCGTGATCGTGAAGCGACTCGACCAGGAAACCACCACCGCGTCGGGGATCGTGATCCCCGACAGCGCCGCGGAAAAGCCCGATCAGGGTGAAGTGATCGCCGTCGGCCCCGGCCGCAAGGATGCGGACGGCCAGCGCATCGTGCCCGACCTGCAGGTCGGCGAGCGCGTGCTGTTCGGCAAGTACGCAGGCCAGGCCGTCAAGGTCGATGGCAACGAGTTTCTCGTGCTGCGCGAAGAAGACATCGTCGCGGTCGTCAACCAATAACGGAGCGCAATCATGGCAGCGAAGGAAATCATTTTCAGCGACGTCGCACGGGCCAAGCTGACGGAAGGCGTGAACATTCTCGCGAATGCGGTGAAGGTCACGCTCGGGCCGAAGGGCCGCAACGTCGTGCTCGAACGCAGCTTCGGCGCGCCCGTCGTCACGAAGGACGGCGTGTCGGTCGCGAAGGAAATCGAACTCGCGGACAAGCTGCAGAACATCGGCGCGCAGCTCGTGAAGGAAGTCGCGTCGCGCACCAGCGACGCCGCCGGCGACGGCACCACGACGGCCACCGTGCTCGCCCAGGCGATCGTCCGCGAAGGCCAGAAATACGTCGCGGCCGGGCTCAATCCGCTCGACCTGAAGCGCGGCATCGACAAGGCCGTCGCGGCCGCCGTCGACGAGCTGAAGAAGATCAGCCGGCCGACCACCACGAGCAAGGAAATCGCGCAGGTCGCGACGATCTCCGCGAACGGCGAGGAATCGATCGGCCAGCGCATCGCGGAAGCGATCGACCGCGTCGGCAAGGAAGGCGTGATCACCGTCGAGGACGGCAAGTCGCTCGCGGACGAGCTCGATGTCGTCGAGGGGCTGCAGTTCGATCGCGGCTACCTGTCGCCGTACTTCATCAACAATCCCGACAAGCAGATCGCCGAGATCGAAAGCCCGTACATCCTGCTGCACGACAAGAAGATCTCGAACATCCGCGACCTGCTGCCGGTGCTCGAACAGGTCGCGAAGTCGGGCCGGCCGCTGCTGATCATCGCGGAGGATGTCGAAGGCGAAGCGCTCGCGACGCTGGTCGTGAACAACATCCGCGGAATCCTGAAAACGGTCGCCGTGAAGGCGCCGGGCTTCGGCGACCGCCGCAAGGCGCTGCTCGAGGACATCGCGATCCTCACCGGCGGGCAGGTGATCGCCGAGGAAACGGGCCTGACGCTCGAGAAAGCGACGCTCGCCGAACTCGGCCAGGCGAAGCGCATCGAGGTCGGCAAGGAAAACACGACCGTGATCGACGGCGCGGGCGATGCGAAGAACATCGAAGCGCGCGTGAAGCAGATCCGCGTGCAGATCGAAGAAGCGACGTCGGACTACGACCGTGAGAAGCTGCAGGAACGCGTCGCGAAGCTCGCGGGCGGTGTCGCGGTGATCAAGGTCGGCGGCGCCACCGAGATCGAAGTGAAGGAGAAGAAGGACCGCGTCGACGACGCGCTGCACGCGACGCGTGCCGCCGTCGAGGAAGGCATCGTGCCGGGCGGCGGCGTCGCGCTGATCCGCGTGCGGCAGGCGATCCGCGAGTTGCAGGGCGTGAACGCCGACCAGAACGCGGGCATCAAGATCGTGCTGCGCGCGCTCGAGGAACCGCTGCGCCAGATCGTCACGAACGCGGGCGAGGAAGCGAGCGTCGTCGTCGCGAAGGTGGCCGAAGGCTCGGGCAACTTCGGGTACAACGCGCAGACGGGCGTATACGGCGACCTCGTCGAATCGGGCGTGCTCGATCCGACCAAGGTCACGCGCACGGCGCTGCAGAATGCGGCATCGGTCGCGGGGCTGCTGCTGACGACCGATGCGACCGTGTTCGAGGCGCCGAAGGATGCGGCGCCGACGGCGGCGCCGGGCGGCCCGGGTGCGGGCGGGCCCGGGTTCGATTTCTGATGATGTGACGTGTGTGCCGTGTGCCGGTTCGCCGGCATGCGCGCGACCTTGCAGACTCCCCCTGCGCGTGGCGATGAAAGTCGTCACGCGCTTTTTTTCATTGGATCGATCAAACCGCGCCGTGGCAGGCCGGTGACCGCGCTCGGGTAAGATGAACGCCCGTCCCGTCGCACTGCCCTCCACGCCATGTCGACCACCCTCGCTACCTTGCTTCCGCTTGCCGGCGTCCTGCTGCTGAGCGTCGCCAGCCCCGGCCCGAACTTCGTGATCGTCACGTCGACCGCAGTCGAGTCGCGCCGCGCCGGTGTGATGACGGGCCTCGGCCTGGCCGCCGCGTCCGGCACCTGGGCGGCGATCGCGATCGCCGGGCTCAGCCTGCTCGTCACGCATGTCGCGTGGGTCCACACGGCGCTGCGGCTGGCAGGCGCCGCCTACCTGATCTGGCTCGGCCTGAAAATGATCCTGACCGCGCGCAAGCCGCTGCCCGTTGCCGCGCCGGCCGCCGCGTCCGACTGGCACGCCGCGAAGAAGGGCTACGTCGTCAGCATGACGAATCCGAAATCGGTCGCGTTTTACGGGAGCATCTTCGCGCTGATGGTGCCGGCCCATGCGCCGGCCTGGCTCGATCTCGCGGTCGTCACGCTGTCGGTGGCGATCTCCGCCGCGTGGTATTGCACGATGGCGTTGCTCGCCTCGCACCCGTCGGTGCGCGGGCTGCTGGTTCGACGCAAGGCCGTGCTCGATACGACGGCCGGCCTGCTGCTGATGGGGGTCGGGGGAAGGATGCTCGCTGGACGGTGATCCACTCAGCTTCCGCTCACGCCTCGAACCCTCACCGTTCCCCACCATGCCGACCATACAAACCATTCTCGACGACTACGAACGCCTCGGCTGGACCAACAACGATCCGATGTCGCAGATGCTGGCACTGCGACGCGACAACCCGGCTGCGCTCGCCGACCTCGTGATCGCGTCGTTCGATCGCGCGTTGCCGCATGCGACGTTCCTCGATGCCGCGCTCGACCTGATGGACGACACTGCCCTCGAGAAAGTCACCACCGAAGCGTGGCAAGACATCCGCAACGGCGCGTGGAACGAACGGCTCGCGAGCGTGTTGTCGAGCGTGGCAACGCAGATCCCGCAGGTGTTTTCCGGTCACTGGGACATGCTCGTCGACATTTACACCACGAAGCAGTCGCCGCGCCTGTACGTCGAGGACAACGTGTGGCGGATGCTCGATCCGGCGACGGTCGAAGGATGGCGCGGCCGGCTTGCCGAGGTCCCTTCCGGTAACAAGGCAGCGCATGCACGCGCCGTCGCGCTGCTCCATTCGCGACAGCCTGCAGCCGTTCGTGACGCGGCAGCCTGGTTGTTTCCGGACGATCCTGGGACGCGCGCCAACTGGCTCATGTCCGCCGGCTACGCTCAGGAACACGACACATTGCGCGCCTTGCACGGCGAAACGCCGCTGCATATCGACTTCGGACCGACGCTGGGCGCGCCGATACGCCGTGCCCAGCCGAAGTGGAACCGCGAGATTCTCGCGCATCACCCAACCTGGAACGCGCGCGGCTCGCATCGATTAGGCGCGCGCTTTGGCGGCGTGTCGTCGCATCGATGCGGCCTGTGTCACGAGCCGCTGCATCGACTGCTGACACTGCCGCAACCCGCCGCCGCAGGCATCGACAGCTCAACGCCCGTGTCGTTCGACACCTGCCTGTCGTGTGCCGGCTGGGAGAGCGACGGCCCGATGTTCCACCGCCATGACGACGCCGGCAACGCCTGTGCGCACCCATCCCAGCAACGCGACACCGCGATCCAGCCGGACTATCCGGCGGCCCCATTCCTGGAGGCGGACGTCGCGCTTTTCGCTGCGCCGTCACGCTGGACGCGGCAGGAATGGGGCCTGTCGAACAGCCGGCAGAACCTGAGCCGCGTCGGCGGCGCACCGTCGTGGGTCCAGTCCGCGTGGTATCCCGACTGTCCGGATTGCGGCCGCAAGATGCAGTTCGTCATGCAGCTCGATTCCAACCTTCCGCAAACGGACGGCGGCGAATGGCTGTGGGGCAGCGGCGGCGCGAACTACACGTTCTGGTGCGCGCCGTGCCGCACCAGCGCGCATCTGTGGCAGTGCACGTAGTACGGGCCGCATAACCTTTACGACCTTTTTACTTGCGCCCGCGCATGCGTTCACTAGAATGTGTTCGCAATCGATCCCTCACCGAGTACGCACATGCGCATCCGAAGTCCTCGCCCTCCGAGTTGCTTTTCTGCCTGACCGGCAGGACGCCTGCGTCTCTCTTTTCCCGAGCCACCGTCCTGCCAGCAGGCGGACGGTGCGCGCCATAGTCATTCCCGTGCACGCTTGAACATGACGTCGATGCGTTAGCCGCGCATCGCGCCATGCGAGCGTATTCGCGCGAAAACCCGTATCGCGACGCGCCATCGATCCGCCGCCCCGGCAACGATCGATCGGCATCCCTGCATCCGGCATGTCGATCCGGTCGCATTGCTTTGCATACCTGATTTAACCCACGGAAGTTTCCGATACCGGAGCCCGAACATGTTCGAGATCGACAAGCAGTACACCCGCGAATTCATCCACTCCGCGTGCGGCGGCAGCAAACAGGCGTTCCTGCCGACGAAGAACGGCAAGGTCGTGGCCGCGTGCCTGCGCACGGACCTCAACCCGCACGCGCCCGACGTGATCCTCTGCGACGGCAGCGCGTCCGCGCGGGCGGCCGGCAGGACGCTCGCCGCGCAACGCAATGCGATTCCGGTGTTCATCCGCATGGCAACGGACGCGTACCGTTTCGTCGGCCAGTACGTCGTCAGCGAATCGCTCACCGCCCCGCTCGACTGCGCGCCTTACGTGCGCAACAGCAGCTTCACGCCGGGGCAGATCTCGCGCGTGCTCAAGCTCAAGCGCTGCTGACCCGCCTGGCAGGCGCGTTGCGCGCCCTATCCCGGTCAACTTTCATACAGGAGCAAACATGCTTGGCCTGACGTTCTGGAAACACGTGATCGGTGCGCGGACCGATGCAATCCGCGATGACAGGGCGGCTGCACACGACCGGCACCGACGGGTGTCGAGGACGCTCGTGCTGACCAGCGCCGCGGTTGCGTTCGCGGCGATCGCGTTCGGCGCACCGGTCGTCGGCATTTCGGTCTTCCTGCTGACGACGCTGCCGTTCGTGCTGTCGGGTACCTGAAGCGATATGTGTCGGGCTCGTTTCCATCGGCGATCGATATACGATTTTAATGCCGGGCCCACGCGTATCTAACACCGTCTTTACGCGCTTTTGTCTAGGATTTCCCTGTCATCCCGACACGGAGAGATCCGCATGCAAACGCAGCAGGCCGCCGCTGGCGGCCAACCCGACCTTCCCCACCGACGCGGCGGCGCGCCGTTCGCGACCCGGCTGGCCGACGCCTGCCCGCCGGACAACATCCTGCTCGACGTACCGGTCGAAAGCGCGATCCAGTTGTTCGACCTCGTCGCGCGATATATCGAGCGCAGCAGCGGTGTCGCCGCGGAACGGATCAGGACCGAACTGATCAAGCGCGAGCAACTCGGCTCGACCGGCCTCGGCCAGGGCGTCGCGATTCCGCATGCGCGTGTCGACGGGCTTCGCTCGGCCATCGCGCTGTTCGTTCGCGCGCAGTATCCGTTCGCCTTCAACGCGCCGGACCGCAAGCCCGTTCGCGAATTCATCGTGCTCGTCCTCCCGAAGGAAGACGACCGCGCGCATCTCGAACTGCTCGCCGACGCGGCGCGGTGCTTCAGCGAGCGCCCGTTCCGGCAGGCATCGCGCGACGCGCAGACGCCCGACGAGATTCACCAGCTGATGCAACGCACGCATTGATGCCGTATTGATGCCGCACCGTGCGGCAACACGCACTCCCTTCATCCATCCGGATTCCCATGTTCCCAGACCCTGAAAGTCCCACTCTTACGTCCCGTCGCGTAGCCGGCCTGGCACGCTCGCTGCCGTTCATGCAGGCCCTGCACGGGCAGACCGTCGTCATCGTCGACGGCGGCGCCGCGAGCGATGCGCGCGCCCGTCAGGCGTTCGCGCAGGATGTCGCGCTGCTCGCGCTTACCGGCGTTCGACCGATCGTCGTCCAGGGTGTGCCGGCCGCATCCGGCACGCAATCGATCCACGCCGTTCACGCGGCGATGGCGGGCGTCAATCATGAACTGGTGCGCCTGATCGGCAGTCACGGCGCCAGGGCGATCGGCATCGACGGTCACGATGGCGGCCTGCTGGTGGCAAGCGTGGATGCCGACCACACCGGCGCGAGCGCGGTCGACCGCTTCGACGGCGCCGCACTGAATGCGTTTCTCGAGAACGGACTGGTACCCGTCGTGATGCCGGTCGCCCCGGACGACGCAGGCCATGACCACCTGCTGCGCGCGGAACGGCTCGGCAGCCTCTTCGCGCAGCGCACGGGCGCCGTGACGCTGGTGATGATGGTCGACAGCACGCTGCTGCGCGAACTCGGCGAGCTCGCCGGGCTGTACGGCATCACCGAACTCGAGCACTGGCTGGCCGAGCACCCGGCCGCCACCGCGGCGCCCTGCGTGCGGGAAGCGCTCGATGCGCTCGCACACGGCGTGCAGAACGTCCATCTCGCCGATATCGGGCAACCCGAATCGCTGATCGACGAACTGCTCACGGAGGAAGGATCGGGGGTCGTGTTCTGCCGTCGCGGCAACACCGACCTGCTGTCGGAAACCCGCCGCTACTTCGCGGATTCGGCCAGCGTGCTGCGTGACGGCTTCAGCGTCGAGCAGAAGCAGGTCGTGCGGTTCTGACTTTTTTAGCGATGGAACGCTTGCGGCGACCCGCAAAGGCCGCCGCAAGCGCATGACGTCAACGCCGCGTCGCGAGACGCCGCACGACGCTCACCAGCGCATCGACTTCGTCGCACGTGTTGTAGAACGCGAGCGACGGCCGCACCGTTGCCTCGAGCCCGAAACGTCGCAGGATCGGCTGCGCGCAGTGATGCCCCGAACGCACCGCGATGCCCTCTTCGTTCAGCGCCTGCCCGACTTCCTCGGTCTCATAGCCCTTCAGCACGAACGACAGCACGCTCGCCTTGTCGCGCGCCGTGCCGACGAGCCGCACGCCCGGCACCGGCGCGAGCACGCTCGTCGCATACGCGAGCAGGTCGTGCTCGTAGCGCGCGATGTTCTCGATGCCGACCCGGCTCACGTAATCGAGCGCAGCGCCCAGCCCCACCGCGTCCGCGATGTTGCCGGTGCCGGCCTCGAACCGGTTCGGCGGCGGCTGGAATACCGTGCGCTCGAACGTCACGTCCGCGATCATGTTGCCGCCGCCCTGCCACGGCGGCATGTCGTCCAGGATCGCGCGCTTGCCGTACACGACGCCGATCCCGGTCGGCCCGTAGATCTTGTGCCCGGAGAACACGAAGAAATCCGCATCGAGCGCCTGCACGTCCACGCGCATGTGCGAGATCGACTGCGCACCGTCGACGAGCGCCTTCGCCCCCGCACGATGCGCGAGATCGACGATCTCCTTCACCGGCACGACCGTGCCGAGCGCGTTCGACACCTGCGTGACGGACACGATCTTCGTGCGGTCGTTGAGCAGCTTTCGGTATTCGTCGAGCAGTACCTGCCCCGAATCGTCGACCGGAATCACGCGCAGCTTCGCGCCCTTGAGCGCGGCAAGCTGCTGCCACGGCACGATGTTCGCGTGATGCTCGAGATGCGACACGATGATCTCGTCGCCTTCGCCGACGTTCTGCACGCCCCACGTCTTCGCGATCAGGTTGATCGCCTCGGTCGTGCCGCGCACGAACACGATTTCATCAGGCGACGATGCGCCGATGAATCGCCGCACGGTGTCCCGCGCATGCTCGTACGCGTCCGTCGCGCGGCCGGCCAGTGCATGCGCGGCGCGGTGGATGTTCGAGTTCTCGTGCGCATAGAAGTACGCGAGACGGTCGATCACGGCCTGTGGCTTGTGCGTCGTCGCCGCATTGTCGAACCACACGAGCTGCTTGCCGTTCACGCGCTCCTGCAGGATCGGGAAATCGCGGCGGATCGCGTTCACGTCGAACGGCGGGTGCGCGCCGCGATGCAACTGGCCTTGTGGCTCGGCTGTGTGCGCATCGTCGATGAAGTAGCGCGGCACGTCGGCGCCCGATGTACGCGATACCGGCACGTCGCGATGCACGGCGAGCAGTGCGCGCAGCGCGTCGTCGCCCGGCAACCCGAACGCTTCCGGCGATGCAAGGCCGTTCGACGGCACGACGATGTCCTGCGGCGTCGCCTGCCAGCCCTGCAGCGAACCGTCCGTGAAGTAGTACGGCGATGCCTTCGCCGCGCCTTCCGGTGCCGGCGCATTCACTTGCGGCACGCCGAGCGCCGCGCCGCCGACGCGCGGCTCGAGCGCCGGCGCGATCGACACGACGTTGTCGGGCAACCCGTTCTGCGCGGCCGCATGCGGCAGC
>NZ_JAAGPE010000286.1:0-237 GCF_017104605.1 Burkholderia sp. Ac-20384
TAGTGGCAGTGTAGGTTATGGAGTTAGAGATGCATCGATAGTTGAACATAGAGTGTTGACAGACATTGAGTCATATCGCATCGAATGTGGTAGACATAAAGGTATGTGTCGAAGTATATTATGAGTTAGTTATTGGCGATGTAGTGTTGTGATCGTTGCGTCGTCGCTATGTATTTTATGGGTATAGGTGTGAATGGTTGTATCATTGAACATATTATTTTGTTTTTTTTTTTTTTT
>NZ_JAAGPE010000287.1:0-11478 GCF_017104605.1 Burkholderia sp. Ac-20384
TTGGCGTGTCCTGTTCTGTATTCGAGGCTGCCTTACATTAGCCTGCCAGTCGGCCGGCCGGGTTACGCCAGCAGTTAAGGCTGTTACCGTGTGTCACGGCGGGCGGGAAAGCCGTCGGCAAGTGGAGGCAGGCCGTTCTGTATGTGTGGCTGACGGGGGATGCGACCCGCTGAACGAATGTCGTGTCCTGTTTACTGGCTGACGAATGCGCTTTGGATGCCCGGGGCCTGAAATTCGAGACCAAATCGGGTAAAATTTGCCGATTCCGGGGTGTCGCGCCGAATCCGTTTGTTGTTTCTATGCAACCGTCAAGACGATGACATGAAAGAATGGTGCGATGGAAGCCTCCAAAATGCCCCCGTCAAGAAGTCAAAAACAAACGTCAAAACAAATACTTATAACGCGGCCCCATTTCTATTATTTCTAGTTCTGGAAAAGCTTATTTCTTTATTTGCGGATCGCTCCCCTAGGGTACACCCCTAAACTCACGGTTCCCAAACGGGCAACTATCCGGGCGCGGCCAGCAGGATCGATGGCGCTCCCGGGCGGTTGCAGACCGTTTATGAACAAGGTCGCGAGACCTGCCTCTTTTTAGAAGGGAGCTCCACGAATGAACAAGACTCTGATCGTTGCAGCAGCTGCAGCATCGTTTGCTACCGTCGCTCACGCACAAAGCAGCGTCACGCTGTACGGCGTCCTGGACGCAGGCATCACCTACACGAGCAACGTCCAGCCGGCACTCGGCCAAGCTGGCAAGTCGCGCTTCGCAATGGGTTCGGGCATTGACCAGAGCCGTTTCGGCCTGCGTGGCTCGGAAGACCTGGGTGGCGGCCTGAAGGCAATCTTCACGTTGGAAAGCGGCTTCGGCATCGGTGACGGCAAGCTGGGCAACAACGGCGGCATGTTCAACCGTCAAGCATTCGTCGGCCTGTCGAGCCAGTACGGTACGGTCACGCTGGGTAAGCAGTATGACGCAGCACAAGACTACCTGGCGCCGCTGACGGCAACGGGCTCGTGGGGCGGCACGTACTTCGCGCACCCGCTGAACCTCGACCGTCTGAGCACGACCGGTGATGTCGCAGCGAACAACACGATCAAGTTCACGAGCGCGAACTACGCTGGCCTGCAATTCGGCGGCACGTACTCGTTCTCGAACAACACGAACTTCGGCAACAACCGTGCGTACAGCGCGGGCGCTGCATACCAGTACCAAGGCCTGAAGCTGGCAGCTGCATACTCGCAAGCGAACCTGGGTGACGGTAGCAACGCAAACGGCGCGACGTCGTCGGCAATCGGTGGCATCGCTAGCCAAGGCCGTGTTCGCACGTACGGCGCTGCTGCTGGCTACGCATTCGGCCCGGCACAAGTCGGTGCAGCATGGACGCAAGCGCGTCTCGACAACAATGCAGCCGGTGCTCTGGGTACGGTCCGCACCGACAACTACGAAGTCAACGCAAAGTACAACCTGACGCCGGCTCTCGGCCTGGGTGCTGCTTACACGTACACGAACGCGAAGATCAACAACGGCAGCACGCACTGGAACCAGTTCGGTCTGCAAGCTGACTACGCACTGTCGAAGCGCACGGACGTCTACGCACAAGCTGTGTACCAGCGTGCAGCGAAGAACGGCGTTGGCGCATCGATCTACAACGGCAGCAACTTCAGCGACAACCTGCCGAGCTCGTCGATCAACCAAACCGCAGCAACGGTTGGTCTGCGTCACCGCTTCTAAGCGTGACGGCGGGGTAACCCGCTTCGCAGCATCGAAAAAGGCGCCTTCGGGCGCCTTTTTTTTCGTCTGCGGAATGTGATGGCGACGATTCACGTCGTCCGGACGCAAAAAAGCGAGGCCTGTGCCTCGCTTTTTTCTTTGTGCGCCGCTGCGGCGCGATGCCGGCGGCAGTGGCTCAGCGCGTGTATTCGCCGTTGGCTTCCGGCTGGAACACGATCGCGGCGACCTTCATCAGCTTTTCGGCGCCGCTCGGCTGCGTCACCTTGACCATCTGGCCGCGCTGGGTGCCCAGCAGGGCCATGCCGACGGGCGAGAAGACGTTCAGGCGACCGAGCTCGAGATTGGCGGCATCCGGGTAAACAATCGTCCAGGTGGCTTGTTCCTGGGTCGCTTCGTCGAGCAGCGTGATCTGCGAGTTCATCGTGACGACGTTCGCCTTGATGGCGTCGGGCTGGACGATGTCGGCGCGCTCAAGAAGCGTATCGAGCATCGTCTGGAAGCGCGGGTTGTGTTCAGCGTGCTTCTCGAGGCGAGCAACGTCGAGTTCGGTCAACTGGTAAAGGCGTTGTTTCATGGCAGTTCTCCAAATGATCGGCAGGGGCAGGCGTGGCGTGCCTATGGGGATCGCCCGGAGCCTGTCTGACCTGGCTCCGGGAGGAGACCGAGCCGTCAGATCAGGCGCCGGGCAGGGGCGAGCGGCGCCTGGGCCGTGCGTCGAGCGAGGGGATGCGCCGGATGACCGGCGTGCGCGCGCACGCCGGCCGGGCCGGACGGCGAAACCGAAAGGGGCGTGAGCGCGTACATGGTGGATGGGAAATCGACTGGCGAATAAAACCTTACGATTCTACAACACAACCTTTGGGATATGTGATTTGGCTGTCGGCATTTCGTCAGCGATTGTTGTGCAGGTGAAGCAAGTTGCGACGATATCGTTCGGGATTCGCCGGCGATTTTTGTCAAAATCGCAACGCTGTATGTTCAAACTAAGGGTTTCCCCTTGGGTGGGCGAGAACTACACTGGATTCAATCGCTTCAGACAGTCCTGCCGAGGCGACACCATAAGAGCACATATACCGGAGGTAAATCATGAAGTCGGTCATCTACGCAGCTATCGCCGCATCCGTCATTGCCACCCCGATCGCATCGTTTGCACAGTCCGAGCAGGGGCTGACCCGCGACCAGGTCAAGGCCGAGCTCGTGCAACTCGAACAGAACGGCTACAAGCCGCTGGCGAGCGATTCGCAGTATCCGGGCAACATCCAGGCCGCGGAACAACGCATTCAGCCGAACCAGCCGATGCTCGCGCAAGCCGATACGAGCGGCTACGGTGCCGTGGCGACGGGTGCCGGCCAGGCTGGCCGTCGTGTGACGCGCGAAGCACCGAATCCCGTGAATTCGGTCTACTTCGGCAACTGAACGCCCCCGGGTCTGCCCGAGCGCACCGCTTAATCGACGAGACGCGCACCGGTTGTGCGCGTCATTCGCCCGCAGGAGCAGAACCTCCGTCGCCGCATTCCGGCGGCTTTCCGCCCAGACGCTCGCGCGTTTGGGCGTTTTTTGCTGGAGCGGGTCAGGCGGACGTGACCGCGGGCGTGCCGTGGATATAGTGTTCGAGCTGGCTGATCGTGAACTGCTGATCGGCAATCACGCTCTTGACGAGGTCGCCGATCGAGATGAGGCCGACCAGCTTGCCGCCGTCGAGGACGGGCAGGTGGCGCATCCGGTGCTCGGTCATCAGCGCCATGCACTCGTCGGTGGATTGCGACGGTTCGACGTAGCGCACCTTCGCCGTCATGATTTCCTCGACGCGGGTGGCTTTTGACGAGCGGTCCTGCAGGACGACCTTGCGCGCGTAGTCGCGCTCGGTGACGATGCCCGCGATGTCGTCGCCGTCCACGACCAGCAGCGCGCCGATGCCCTTTTCCGCCATCAGCTTGATGGCGTCGTAGACGAGATCGGTCTTCGTGACGGTGTAGATGGTGCGGCCCGAATCCGGCTTGGCCTTGAGAAGCTGCGCGACAGTCGTGCTCATTCGCTTTCTCCGTGTGCAGGTCGTTGCTGGGCAGGCAGGGTGTGATGCTTGTCACCCGATGGGCCCAGTATAGCCGCGCAGGTGGCGGCAGTCGCGTGACGATTCCAGATTAGCGGTAAACTCCGGTCACGCACTATCCACACAACTCCTACATTCCTGAACGTTTCGATTGAATTCATGATGTCTTCGCGTCCCCAATCGCCCACGCCGGGCAACGGCCAGGCCGACGAGTGCGTGACGCTCGTCGCTACCGCGTCGCTGCCCACGCGCTACGGTACGTTCACGTCCTACGCTTTCCGCGTATCCGGCAGCGATGCCGAACACCTTGCGCTCGTGATGGGCGACGTCGCCGGCGAGCAGTCCGTGCTGACGCGCCTCCATTCCGAATGCCTGACCGGTGATGTATTCGGCTCGTACCGCTGCGACTGCGGCGAGCAGCTCGATCTCGCATTGCGCTACATCGCGGCCGAAGACCGCGGCGTGCTGCTGTATCTGCGCGGTCACGAAGGGCGCGGGATCGGCCTGAGCAACAAGATTCGCGCGTACGCGCTGCAGGAGCAGGGGCGCGACACAGTCGAGGCGAACCTTGACCTCGGCCTGCCCGATGACGCCCGCGAATACGATTCGGCCGCCGCGATCCTCCGGATCCTCGGTGTGACGTCCGTGCGGCTGATGAGCAACAACCCGGCGAAGTTCGACACGCTCGCGAAGCACGGTATTCCGGTTTGCGAACGCGTCGCGCTTGCGGTGCCCGTGCGCGAGGAAAACGAGCGTTATATCCGCACGAAGCAGACGAAGTTCGGGCATTACTTCGAAGAAAACGAGTAATCGACGCGGGCGCGCCAGCGCCCGTCTCTCGTCATCCGTTCCCAGGATCGTCGCCGGCAAAGGCGACGATTTTCATTTCCCCTCCATCCGTTCCGCTTTCGGGTTTGCGACGGCGCTCGCGTGACGTCGCCTGAACGATCCGTCTCTCCCATGTCCACACCGTCGAAGATCGAAACCGAACGTCTGACGCTGCGCCGCTGGCGGCCGGCGGATGCCGGCGCGCTGTCAGCGATGCATGAGGATCAAGACGTGACCGCGTGGCTCGCGCGCGGCCCAATGCCCGTTGACGAGGCGAGCGACGTCATCGCGCGCTTCGACGCGCATTTCGATGCACACGGTTTCGGCCCGTGGGCGGTCGAGCGCCGCGCCGACGCGACGTTGATCGGGGTGTGCGGCTTGTCGCACGAAGTGCGTGCAACGCATCCGATGGCGCCGTGCGTCGAGATCATGTGGCGGCTGGCGCGCCACGCATGGGGGCAGGGCTACGCTGCCGAAGCGGCCGCTGCTGCACTGGGCGACGGGTTCGACCGGATCGGACTCGGCGAGATCTTCGCGTGGACGGCCGACACCAACCTGCGATCACAACGCGTGATGCAGCGGCTCGGCATGCAGCGTCAACCCGCGCGCGATTTCGACCATCCAGCGTTGCCGGAAGGGCACGCGCTGCGTCGGCACGTCGTGTATGCCGCCCGCGCCGCCGGTCTGGCCGGCGCGTAACGGCTCACGCGCGTTCGCCTGTCAGCGCCACGTGCCGTTCTGCAGCACGATCCGGTAGCCGTCGGCATCCTCGAAAGTCTGGCCGGATATTTCCCAGAACGGATTGAACGACGTCACCGGCATGAAGCCATGCTCCGTGGCGCGCGCGCAGGCGGCTTCCCATTCCGGCCGATCAGGCAGGTAGAACACGATCAGGTCTTCGGGCGTCGGCGACGGCGCGATCGGATGGTCGGGGCAGTGCGTGAATTCGAAGTGATAGTCGAGGCCGTCGCGCCCGAGCATCACGCCGGAAAAGCCGTCGTGATCTTCAAAGCGCGCAAGAACGGAAAGGTCGAGGGCGTCGCGATACATGCGCTCGGTGCGGGCGAGGTTGCTGACCGGGCGGGCAATGCGCAGATGGGCGTGCAAGATGGCCTCGGGGACGAGTGGCGGGCCGGTCAATGATAAGCCGGCCAATCCGCGTTGCGTGAGGCAAGCGGATGACATCATCGTGCGTCGCGTCCGGCGAGGGAGCCGGGGAGGAGGTGATATGGCCCCGGAAAAGTATGCAGGCAAGAAAAAGCCCGCTACATTGAGCGGGCTGAATCCATGTTTGGAGACATGGAGGAGACAGACGTAAATTTAAGGGAAAACCCGAGGCATGGCAAGCCCTAGTTGTATCGATACAACTTTCTGTTGCGTCGCACTCACATGCTGCCAGCCCGGGCATGCGCCGCAAACGCGCTGAAACGCTCCTGCGCGACCGGTAACGCGTACTTGTCGCGCATCTCCGTCTCGATCCATGCACAGGCCTCGCGCGCGCAGTCAGTCAGTGCGTGCCGCGTCGCGTGCCCGTCGATGTCGTAGACGAAGCGCACGCCGACCTCGTCGTCGGCCACCTGTCGCTCGAGCTGGTTGAGCTGCAGTTGAGACCCATGTTGCTGGGACAGCGCACGCAACTCGTCGAAGTGATATTCGAGCCAATCGGCAAAGAACAGCGCGTCGCTGTGGCAGGGCAGCCGGAAGGCCGCGCTGCGTGACGGGCGCGGCCCGGCTTCGCCGGCCGACGCGTGCGGTTCACCGTCGGAGGCGATGGACGTGTCGACGGGCGCGAGCGGTTGCCGAATCCGGCGGTAGGGCTCGCGATCGCGCAACGCATGCCACAGCAGTTCGTCGCCGGCGGCGCCGGACGGCTGCATCGTCAGGTCATGCCGGCCTTCGCCGGCCGGAGCGATGTCGCGGATCACGAGGCGCAGCGAGCAGAGCGGCTCGTCCGCAACCAGCAGCGTCGCCGCGCGTGGCAGCCCGCAGACGAGCGGCGCGGCGCCGCCGGCGCGGAACACGAGGCCGCGACGGTCGAGCCGCACGAGCGGCAGCGGCCGGGGAAACGACGGGTAGGCGACCGCGATGCGGGCGCCGTTGGCGCTCGTCAACCCGGGCATCATCGCGCGAAAGACCTGAGACTGGTCCACGTTGATTCTCCTTCGTTACGATGCCGCCCTGACAGAAACGCGTGTTCCGGGTCAAGCGGCGATGGCTTGCCGGGCGGCCTGCCCCGGCTCGATTCCTAGTGCAGCAAACGTTTGCGGATCGATGTCGATCCAACACGCGACCACCAGACGTCCGTCCACCTGCTTCGGCGGGCCTGCGCGGTGCGCGTGTATGCCGATCCGGCGGAACAGCCGTTCCATGCTCGCGAACGTCACGCCGATCAACTGCCGTGCGCCAAGCTGCGCCGCGCATTCGACGACGGCCGCGAGCATCGGGCGCACGGCCCATTCGGCATTGCCCGGGCCGCCTTCGTCATCGGTTGCCGCGAACCGGGACAACTCCCAGACGGCGGCCGATTGCGGCAGCGGCATGTCTTCGGCGATCAGGTCGGCGAACAGCGACTTCAGCAGGTACGGGCGTGTCGTCGGCAGCAGGCGCGCACATCCGCACATGTCGCCGTCGGCGTTTCGCGCGAACACGTACACGGTATCGTCGCGATCGAACTGGTCGCGCTCGAAGCTTTCGTTCGCCGACGGGAGCGCCCAACCAAGCTGCTCGACGAACACACGGCGCCGATAGCGCCCGAGATCCGCTGCAAGTTCGTGTGGCAACCGCCCTTCTTCGTGAACGAAGGTCCGCATGGTGTCCTCGGATCTGTGCTTTTGTATGCGTGCATTACATCGCGCAGCACGAGGGGGCTGTAACTGGTAACTCTTACAGGGTGATGCCGGAAAGACGTCGTTTAGGACGTGGTAACGGTTTCTTGATCAACGGGATTGAAAACCGTGGCGCTTTTGCTTATAAAGAGCGCCAGCACCGCGTAAATTGTCAGAGGAATAGGTGCGCAGCCAGTTGTCACTGGAGCGTCGGACCGGCATGATAGGCGTCGTTGTGCCCGAGCAGGGCTGACGCGACAGCGGCGGGCCAGTCGATGCACGCGAGCCGTGCGGCGAGCGCGGCGGCTGTGCGGAACATGCCGATGTCGGCGCCGGTGGCGTCGATGGCCATCACGTTGCTGCGGACGTCGCCGCCCGCGATCACGAACGTGCCCGTCGCGCGGTCGAGATACCAGTCCCAGCCGATCGTCACGTAAGCGACGCCGGCACTGGCCGGGCGATGCCATTCGGTATAGCCGGCGAGGCGAGCGTCGATTGCGCTGTCGCGCAATTCCTCGCGCAGCGATGTGTCGAGGCCGCTTGCGACATGGTCGAGCGCAAGCACGGCCAGTGCGCTTTCTGACAGGCGTACGTAGCCGTCCGGGGACGGGCCGGGGACCGGGTGCAGCAAAGGTGAAGTCATGCGCGGAATGTATCAGCCTCGAACGGGTGCTGGAACCTGACAAGTATGACAGCGTGACGTTGTCGGAGAATGAATGGAACTGCGCTGGCAGGATGCCTATCAACAATTCAGCGCCGCGGAAGATGAGCAGCAGCTCTTCCAGCGGATCGCCGCCTATTCCAAACGGCTGGGATTCGAATACTGCTGTTACGGTATTCGCGTCCCGCTGCCCGTTTCGAAGCCCGCGGTCGCGATCTTCAATACCTATCCGGACGGCTGGATGGCGCACTACCAGGCGCAGAACTACATCGAGATCGACTCGACGGTTCGCGACGGCGCGCTCAGCACCAACATGATCGTCTGGCCGGACGTCGACCGGATCGAACCGTGCCCGCTGTGGCAGGACGCGCGTGATTACGGATTGTCGGTGGGGGTCGCGCAGTCGAGCTGGGCGGCCCGCGGTGCGTTCGGCCTGCTGAGCATCGCCCGTCATGCCGACAGGCTGACGCCGGCCGAGATCAACATGCTGACGTTGCAGACGAACTGGCTCGCGAACCTGTCGCATTCGCTGATGAGCCGCTTCGTGGTGCCGAAGCTGGCGCCGGCGGCGGGCGTCACGCTGACCGCGCGCGAGCGCGAGGTGCTGTGCTGGACGGCCGAAGGCAAGACCGCGTGCGAAATCGGCCAGATCCTCAGCATCTCGGAGCGAACGGTCAACTTCCACGTCAACAACATCCTCGAGAAGCTGGGTGCGACGAACAAGGTCCAGGCGGTCGTCAAGGCAATCTCGGCCGGGCTGATCGAGACGCCCTGACGGGGCGTGAGGGCGGCAGCGCGACATGCGGCTGCCGCCGGGCCGCTTACTCCATCATCGGCTCCGCTTCCTTCGCGGTCCAGCTCACGCTGGAAATGCTCTTCTCCATGCTCATCCGGCTCGCGATCTGCTCGAGCTTCTGCTGATCCTTCGGATGCAGCTTCAGTGTCGCGGTCACCTTCAGCCGGTCCGGCTGGTCGGGCACGTCCTCGCTCGTGAGGCTCTGGAACGACAGCGGCTTCGCATACATCGAGTTCGACAGCAGCGTGCGGATGTGCACTTCGTCGGAGGCCAGGCAGATCACGGTGATCTGGTATTCGCGCACGAGATCGGCGTTCGATACCGGCGTCGCGTTGATTGCCTGGCTGACGCTGCGCAACAGCGTATTGGTCAGCAGCACGACACCGGTGCCGGCGAGCGCCGGCACGTAATGACCGGAACCGGACAGCACGCCGACGGCGGCCGAGCACCACAGCGTCGCGGCGGTGTTGATGCCCTGGATCGAGCCCTTGTCGCGCATGATCACGCCGCCGCCTAGGAAGCCGACGCCCGACACGACGTAGGCGGCGATCTGCGTGACGCCCGCGACGCCGTTGCCGGTCAGCACGCCGAGCGTGACGAACAGGCACGCGCCGCTCGCGACGAGCGTGATCGTGCGCAGGCCGGCCGTGCGCTGGCGCATCTGGCGTTCGATGCCGATGGCGACGCCGCAGGCGAACGCGGTGAAAAGACGGAGTGCGAAATCGAAAGTCATGGTTGTCCTGCCGTGCAAGGAGCGCGTGCCGTTTCGCGTCGCTGCGGCGCAAGGCCGAAGGCGACGCGAAGATAGCCGTCATCGCGCGGTACTGTACCGCGCGAATGCGTCATTCAGTGTGAAACGGTAGGCGTGCGGCTCGCGGAACGCGAGCCGGGCAGGAGAACTGCGTCGGACAGGCGTTCAGGCGGCAAGCGGCGCACGCAACGGAGTGCTGCAACTGTCCACGATGGTTCCTGAAGGAAGAATGGGCGGCATTCTAGTGGGCGGCGAGCGCATGCGTCAACCGCCTCGCGGCGGTTGCGCTACTGCGCCGAGCCGATCGTCCCGGTCGCAAGCGCGAGCGCGGCAGCAGCGGACAGCGCCCCGGCATAGCTGTCGACCTCCGCGTTGCGGGCCGCCAGGAGCTGGCTTTGCGCGATCGTCGCATCGGTGACCGAACCGACGCCGTTCCGGTATGCGGTCAGCGCCGCGTCGTAACTCGTCTGCGCGGCATCGACGAGCGCCTTCGCGGCGTCGTGCGACGCAAGGCTCGTCTGCACCGCGTTCTGCGCGGCGACGACCTGTCGGACGGCTTCCTCCTTGGTCCGCGTGAGTCGCGCGGTGGCGCTTTCCGCATCGTTGCGCGCCTGCATCAGCACGGCCGAGCGCAGGCCGCCGTCGTACAGCGGAATCGTCACGCCGAGGAACACGCCGCCGCCGTAGCGGCTGCCGTTCAGGTTGACGGTCGGCGCCTGGTCGCCGATCGCGGGCAGTGCGGAAATGGACGTGCCGCCGCTCGCGTACGACGTCGACGCGGACAGGAAAATCTTCGGCATGAACGCGGCTTCCGCCGCCTTGATCTTCGCGCGATTGGCCTTTTCGAGCGCGAACGCGCCCTGCAGGTCGGGGCGGCGCGCGATCGCATCCGACACGATCGCGTCGACCGACGAGCCGAGCGCGGGCGGCAGCGGCCGCTTCGGCAGCGCGGCGATGGTCGGCTTCGACAGTGGCGAGATGCCGAGCGCGGAGACGAGGGCGAGGTAGCCGTCGCTCTCCGTGCCGTTCGCCTGCACGAGCGCGAGGTTTGCCTGCGCGCGGTTCTGCGTCGCCTGCGCGAGCTCGACGACCGTGCCGACGCCGTGCTTGAGCCGCGCGCGGGAGGCCGCGAGGATCGCGTCCGCGTTCGCGAGGCCCTGCTGGGCGCTGAGCGCGCGCGAGCGTGCGGCTTCGTAGCGGTAGTACGCGACGGTTACTTCGTGGATCACCTGCTGGTGCACGGCCGTGAACGCGACGTTCGACGCGATCGACGCTTGCTCGGTCGCTTCGACGCGCGCCGCGCGGCCGCCGAAATCGAACAGCAACCATTGCAGCGACAGCGCCGAGATGGTGCCGTGCACGGTGGAGTTGCTCGACGAGTCACCGAGGATCGACGACGTCGAGCCGTGGTTTGCCTGGTACCCGCCCATGGCCGTCGCGGACAGCCTCGGCAGGTAGGCGGTCTTGGCCAGGCCGACCGCGAGCGCCGCGTTACGTGCGTCGTTCCACGCGATACGGGTCAACGGGTTCGCCGATTCCGCGAGATCGATCAGCTCGGGCAGCGTGTACGCGTGCGCGGCGTCGAGCGCGGCCGGCGGCGAGACTGACGCGAGCGCCGGCGACGCGGGCAGCGTGTAGTCGTGCGAACCTTGTGCGGACGCGCGCGGCGGGCCCGGCACGATGTCGCCTGCGGCCGACGTTTGCGGTTGCCACGGGCGATCGGACGCCTCCGGCGCCAGATCGATCGACGACGTCGCGCAGCCGGCCAGCGCGACGGCGGTCGCGAGGGCGGCGGCGGCGATCGAGGCGGCCGGCGGTTCAGGTAGGCGCATGGG
>NZ_JAAGPE010000288.1:0-11659 GCF_017104605.1 Burkholderia sp. Ac-20384
TAGCCAGCCCGACGCGCCCTGCGCACGCACCGGTGCATCGGCCGCCGCGGCGCCCGGCCGCATCGCGCCCGCGAACGCGTCGTCGTGGCGGTCCGGCGTATTCAGCGGCGAATCGGCCAGCACCGCCGGCACCGACAGGCGGCCGCTGTTCACGAGCTTGCGCGCGAACTCGCAGTCGCGCGCAAGCTTCAGCGTCGCGTCGCGGAACACGCGCGACACCGGGCTCTTCGGCGTGATGAAGTCGGTCGAGCGCGTCGAGTTGCGGATGTTCTCGTCGGCCGCGAACTCGCGCTCGCTCGCATAGGTGTCGAGCAGGCTGTCGGCGGAACCGCCGTCGAGCACGAGCTTCAGCTTCCATGCGAGGTTGTCGGCGTCCTGCACGCCGCTGTTCGCGCCACGCGCGCCGAACGGCGACACGCCGTGCGCGGAGTCGCCCGCGAACAGCACGCGGCCGTGCCGGAACGACTCCATCCGCTGGCAGCGGAACGTATAGACGCTCACCCATTCGAGTTCGAACTCGACGTCCGGCCCGAGCAGCGCGCGCACGCGCGGGATCACGCGCTCCGGCTGCTTCTCGGCGACGGGATCGGCATCCCAGCCGAGCTGGAAATCGATGCGCCACACGTTGTCGGGCTGGCGGTGCAGCAGCACCGACTGATTCGGGTGGAACGGCGGGTCGAACCAGAACCAGCGCTCGGTCGGAAACTCCGCCTTCATCTTCACGTCGGCGATCAGGAAGCGATCCTTGAACGTGCGGCCGTGGCTTTCGAGGCCCATCATCGTGCGCATCGGGCTGCGCGAGCCGTCGGCCGCGATCACGTACTGCGCGCGCAGCGTCGCGACGCCTTCCGGCGTCTCGATCGTCAGCACTGCGTGTTCGGCCGACTGGTCGATGCCCGCCACCTTGTGCTTCCAGCGGATGTCGATGTTCGACAGCTCGAACGCGCGGTCGGCCAGGTAGCCTTCGACGTAGTACTGCTGCAGGTTGATGAACGCGGGGCGCGCATGCCCTTCCTCGGGCAGCAGGTCGAACGCGTACAGCTGCTCGTCCTGCAGGAACACCTTGCCGACGTGCCAGCTCACGCCCTTGTCGACGAAGCGCTCGCCGCAGCCGAGCCGGTCGAAGATCTCGAGCGTGCGCTTCGCGAAGCAGATCGCGCGCGAGCCGGTCGACAGCGTGTCGTCGTCGTCGAGCAGCACGACGGGTACGCCCTGCTGCGCCAGGTCGATCGCGGCCGCAAGGCCCACCGGGCCCGCGCCGACGACGATCACCGGGTGCACGGCGGTGTCCTGCGCACGCGCGCGGTATTCGAACTTCAGCGTCTGGTAATCGATGCTCATGGTCGCCATCCGCTCCTCAACCCTGCCGGGCGCTCGCCGGCACGCCCGTCATCCCGCCCGTCACCTGCCGGCGCGCCGCGCCGCTCTTCCGCGTGCAATTCCTGTCAACCGCCACGTCTCGCTCCTTGCTTCCTGTTGATTCGTAACGGCGCCGTCTCGCGGCGCCCGCATGCCGCATTTCTTGATCGGCGACAAATCCTGGATTTACGAATAGTAAAACCAATTACGAATAGTGAAATCAACGTAAACCCTAGGCGAAGCGTCGACGACGGGATAACCATATGAACGAAACGCCAAGCCGAGCTTGGCCGGCGCTGCTAATATCAAGCTACGAGGCGGCCCGTTCGGCCGCCGTTTTTCCTTCTTACGCCGATGATTCCGCCCACCATTCCCGAGCTGGTCGCCCGTGCCGGGCAACTGCCGTATCTACGGGATCACCTCGCGCTCGCCGATGGCGGCACTGCAAGCGCGAACCTGCCCGAGCGCACGCTCGGCAGCGCCTACGAACCGATCTACGACGTGACGATGCCCGGTGCACCGCAATCGACGTCGTTCGCCGACACGATCGAGCGCTACGGCGACGAGCTCGGTTTCCAGGCCGTCACGCTGGTGACGGGGACGCCGCACGATCCGGTCGACTCGGCCGTCGACGACCAGACGCTCGTCGCGATCGACCGCCTGTCGCGCGCGCTGCATGCGATCAATTTCTTTGGCGCGCAGCGTCATGGGCTGCTGTTCCTGCGCGTGCATGAACGGCTGCTGAAGAGCGTGAAGTACGACCACGGCAAGCATTTCTCGTCGGTGCTGCAGCGCTTCGGGCTGCCGACCGAGCGGATCGTGATCGAGCTGCCGGCGGTCGCGGTCGCGCACAAGACCTTCCTCGGCTACCTGACGCGCAGCTACCAGCATCACGGCTTCAAGGTCGCGGACAAGCTGCCGGACCCGGGACGCATCCTCGCGGTCGAATCGGAGATGGCGCGCCCGGACTACATCAAGATGGATGCGGGCATCGCGTTGCGCGACGGGATGGTCAAGGCGCTCGTCGCGTATGCGCAGCGCGTGCGGATTCCGCTGATCTTCGACGGTGTCGTCGACGAAACGCAGTGCGAACTGCTGCGCCAGCACGACGTGCGATTCATGCAGGGGCCCGTGTTCGCGAAGGTCGTGACGGCCTGAGCCTGAGTGGATAAAGGATTCCGCACACGCGGGGCGCCGCGTGCCGACTGCGGAATACCGGTGATGTGACGGGGGATCGGGCCGCCTGGCTTGCCCCGTCGCCCGATGTCCGGCGGGTGGTTGCCGGCCTCGTGGAAAGAGCGGCTTCGCGGGCGCGCTCGCGCCTCGGTGTCGGCGGTTATCTACCGCTTACGCCCTTCCGCCATCGTCGTACTTGGGCAGATCGTCGCCGATCTCCATGCCCGGGAAGCGATCCCCATACCAGACATGCCAGGCCGGACGCAGCCGCGACGGCTCGTCGAGCGTCGCGGAGTTGATCTCGACCGTCCTGGGGGCATCGATGAGCCGGTATTCGAGCTGCGCGCCACAACGGCCGCAGAAACGCCGCTCGCCCCACGCGCTCGACGCATAGACCGTCGGCTCACCTTGCAGGTATTCGAACGCGTCGATCGGCACCGATGCCGACGCTACGACCGCCGCGCCGGTCGTGCGCTGGCAGAGCCGACAGTGGCAAAAGCCGGCGTCGGTCGGAACATGGGCGATCCGGTACCGGATCGCGCCACATGCGCATCCGCCTTCCATCGGTTCTGCGTGAGACATGGCAACCCTCTGCGTCGGTGATCTGGCGAACGATCATGCGCGCGGTTCGTCCGTGGCACAACCGGCGGCGGCCGTGTCGCGCTCGTGCGTTTTCACCCGAGCCGGCGACGGCCCCCTACCGCTCGCGCGCTTTGCTCAGGCCGTCTGCCCGAGCCGCTGCGCGAGCGCTTTCAGCTTCGGCCCGACCTGCGTACGGAACACTTCCTCGTCCATCGACGATGCGGGGCCGCTGCAGCTCAGGATCAGCCAGCGCCCCTCGCGCGGCTCGCGAAACGGTACGGCCGCCGCGTTGACGTCCATGTGCCACGCCCGGAACGAATAACAGCAGCCGCCCGCCGAGAACTCGGCCACCGCCTGCTGCGCGGCGGCGACGAGCGCGTCGGCGTCGGCCGCGCCGCCGGCCGCGCGATGCAGTTCCGCATAGAGCGCGCGGCGCACGTCCTCCGGTTGCACGGCCAGGTACGCACGCCCCATCGAGCTCGTCAGCATCGACAGCCGCGAACCGGGCGCGAGCCCGAGCGTCAGCGCCGTCTCGCTGCGGATCGTCTCCAGATAGATCATGTCGAGCCCGTCGCGGCAGCCGAGCGACACGGCCGCGCCGATGTCGCGTGCGAGCGCCTGCATGTGCGGCCGTGCGAGGTCGATCGTCCCCGAGCCCGACAGCAGCGCGTAGCCGAGCGACAACACGCCGGCGTCGAGCGCATACTTTCCGAGTGTCTCGTCATAGCGCAGGTAGCCGAGCACGGTCAGCGTGTAGGCGAGCCGGTTCACGGTTGCCTTCGGCAGCCCGGTGCGCTCCGCGAAATCGCGGTTGCCGAGCATCGTCTCCCCGGGCCGGAATGCGCGCAACAGGTCAAGCCCGCGCGCGAGCGCGACGACGAACTTGCGTTCGTCGATCGTGGTTTCGTCGATGGTTGAAAGTGTCATCTGGTGCTACACTGGGTTCGATTTGCAAAACATTGTTCCGCACAGCGGAACTTCCGTCAAGCAAACTCTCAGGCATGGAACCCGGCTGAATCAGGGACTGACCGCAAAGCATGGGACCCGAGTAAGCGCTAAAGCGCTAACTCGGGTCGACAGGAGATGAGACGATGAGTGCTGCAACTTTTCATTGGGACGATCCGCTGCTGCTCAACCAGCAACTGACCGAAGAAGAGCGGATGGTGCGCGATGCCGCGCAGGCGTACGCGCAGGACAAGCTCGCACCGCGCGTGACCGAAGCGTTCCGCCACGAGCGCACCGACGCCGAAATCTTCCGCGAGATGGGCGAAGTCGGCCTGCTCGGCCCGACGATTCCCGAGGAATACGGCGGCCCCGGCCTCAATTACGTGAGCTACGGACTCATCGCCCGCGAAGTCGAGCGCGTCGACTCGGGCTACCGGTCGATGATGTCCGTGCAGTCTTCGCTCGTGATGGTCCCGATCTACGAATTCGGCTCCGACGCGCAGAAGCAGAAATACCTGCCGAAGCTCGCCACCGGCGAATGGATCGGCTGCTTCGGGCTGACCGAGCCGAACCACGGCTCCGATCCGGGCAGCATGGTCACCCGCGCGAAGAAAGTGCCCGGCGGCTACTCGCTGTCCGGCGCGAAGATGTGGATCACGAACTCGCCGATCGCCGACGTGTTCGTCGTATGGGCGAAGCTCGAAGAGAACGGCAAGGACGCGATCCGCGGCTTCATCCTCGAGAAAGGCTGGAAGGGCCTGTCGGCACCGGCGATCCACGGCAAGGTCGGGCTGCGCGCATCGATCACCGGCGAGATCGTCCTCGACGAAGTGTTCGTTCCTGAAGAGAACCTGATGCCGAACGTGAGCGGCCTGCGCGGCCCGTTCACGTGCCTGAACTCGGCCCGCTACGGGATCGCATGGGGCGCCCTCGGTGCCGCCGAATCCTGCTGGCACACCGCGCGCCAGTACGTGCTCGACCGCCAGCAGTTCGGCCGGCCGCTCGCCGCGAACCAGCTGATCCAGAAAAAGCTCGCCGACATGCAGACCGAAATCACGCTCGGCCTGCAAGGCGTGCTGCGCCTCGGCCGGATGAAGGACGAAGGCACGGCGGCTGTCGAGATCACGTCGATCATGAAGCGCAATTCGTGCGGCAAGGCGCTCGACATCGCCCGGCTCGCGCGCGACATGCTCGGCGGCAACGGTATCTCCGACGAATTCGGCGTCGCACGCCACCTCGTGAACCTCGAAGTGGTCAACACGTACGAAGGCACGCACGACATCCACGCGCTGATCCTCGGCCGCGCGCAGACGGGGATCCAGGCCTTCTTCTGATCGTCCGGATGCGGAAAGCGCGGCCGCCACGCCGCGCGCGTGTCCGCGCAAAAGACACGGCCCGCCCGGCATGACTGCCGGGCGGGCCGTTTTTCATCTGATCCGTGCACCGGGCCGCCGGCCCGGTATCGCGTTGATGTGCAGCCGATGCTTACTTGTTCGGCTGCGGCGTGAGGCGCAGATACGGACGCACCGCGTTGAAGCCCTTCGGGAAGCGCTTCTTCAGCTCTTCCGGATCCTGCAGCGACGGCACGATCACGACGTCGTCGCCATCCTTCCAGTTGCCGGGCGTCGCGACCTTGTAGTTGTCGGTCAGTTGCAGCGAGTCGATCACGCGCAGCACTTCGTCGAAGTTGCGCCCCGTGCTGGCCGGGTACGTGATGGTCAGTCGCACCTTCTTGTTCGGGTCGATCACGAACAGCGAACGCACCGTCAGCGTTTCGTTCGCGTTCGGGTGGATCATGTCGTACAGCTGCGAAACCTTGCGGTCCGCATCGGCGATGATCGGGAAACCGACGACCGTCGACTGCGTTTCGTTGATGTCGTTGATCCAGCCCTTGTGCGATTCGACGCCGTCGACCGACAGCGCGATCACTTTGACGTTGCGCTTCTCGAATTCGCCCTTCAGCTTCGAGGTCAGCCCGAGTTCGGTCGTGCACACCGGCGTGTAGTCGGCCGGATGGGAGAACAGGACACCCCAGCCGTCGCCCAGCCACTCGTGAAACTTGATCGGGCCCAGGCTCGATTCCTGCTCGAAATCCGGTGCGATGTCGCCAAGACGCAGACTCATGATGTTCCCTCCTCGAACGATGCTGGTTGAAACCGCGCCCGGATCGGCGCGGGAAAGTCTCTCAGCTTACGGGAAGCAATGGGGCGTGCGAACGATTATTCCGTTTGATATTCATACTTTTTTGTCATTTTTGCCCGGTGTCGGTGCGGGACGGGCGGCCATGCGGGAAACTTTTCACCCCGTCTGGCGCTCTGTTGATGATTACAAGTCGTTTACCATGCGGTCTTGCACGGCCGTCGTGTGTCTTCCCGGCTCGCCAGCAGGCAGGCGTTTCGCTACGATGTGAACCTGCAGCATGACAGCACGAAGGGAGTTGCAATGTCGGAAATCAACAAGGAGAAACTGATGTCGGATATCAAAACCGTTCTCTCGGACGCCGAAGACCTGCTCAAGCAAGCTGCGAGCAGCACGGGCGACCGTGCGGCCGAGCTGCGCGAGAAAGCCATGTCGCGCCTGAAGCAGGCCAAGGAAAAGGCAGCCGACGTCCAGGTCGTGGTGGTCGAGAAAGGCAAGAAGGCCGCACGCGCGACCGACGACTACGTGCACGAGCATCCGTGGACGTCGATCGGCGTCGCTGCTGGCGTCGGCGTGCTGATCGGCCTGCTGATCAACCGCAAGTAACGCGCTCTGCGCCGTTTCGTCCCGTTGGCCGCGTCGCGCGGCCTGCGGGCGTCGAAGCCAGCTGGCGGTTTCCGCCGGCCGGCTTTGTCCTAGCTGCACACTGCACGCGCACGCACCTCATCCATGACGACAGACACCACCTCGCAGCCGTCCGGCCAAGGACCGCTGCGCCGCCTCGTCGGCTCCGCGATCGGACTTCTGCAAACGCGCCTCGAACTGGTGGGCATCGAGCTTGCCGAGGAGAAGGAGCGCCTGATGGGCGTGCTGTTCCTCGGGCTCGCCGCGATGATGCTCGCGACGATGGCACTCATCAGCCTGACCGTACTCATCGCGATCGCGTTCTGGGATACCTATCGCTGGCAGTCGCTCGCGGCGATCACCGCGCTGTATGCCGCGGGCGGGATCGCATGCGCACTGAAGGCCCGCTCGGGCCTGCGCGATGCGCCGACCGTATTCGAGGCGACGCTCGCCGAGCTCGAGAAAGACCGCGAACTGTTCCGCGGCAAGCCGTGAACGCAGTCGCGCTCACCCCTTCCACCTACTTCGCCGACGCGCCATGAGCCAGAACATCACGGGCAATTCACCCCGCTCCCATTCGTCGCGATCGAACTGGAGCGCGTCGCAGCATCGCGCACTCCGCAAGGAACTGCTGATCCTGCGATCCGAAGTCGAGCGGCTCGAACTCGCGGAAGCCGCCGGCGAAATGCGCCAGGCCGTCACGCGCTTCAGCTGGCTCAAGGTGTTCGTCCCCGGCCTGTCCAGCAACAAGTTCAGCCAGTCTGCCAAGAACCTGAACGCGAGCCTCGGCCAGCTCGTCAACCAGTATCCGATGCTGAGCTCGCTCGCATCGCTCGTGCTCGCCAAACCCGTTCGTTCGCTGCTGCGCGCGAGTGCGGGGCCCGCGCTGAAGTGGGGCACCCTCGGTTTCGCGGCATGGGAGGTCTACCGGATCTGGAAGCAGTCCCGCAACGAGCGCGGGCTCGACTCGCACGACGACTGACCATCGACATCCTGCGCGCGCGGCCAAGCGCCGTGGCGCGCCCTCCCGCCGAACTCAACGCACACCCCAGCACGCCGCGACCTGTCCATCGGCGCCATCACTCCGCAGATTGCCTTTCGTCCCGTCCGAACGCAGTGTGAATGCACCGCACGCATCGTCGTGCATCGGGCCCGTGTCGAGCGGGATTGCCTCCAGTGCATAACTCACCGGCGAATCGTCGCCGTCCGGCCGCCTGAGCGCCAATCGATAGATCGCGCGCCCGTCCGGCGGCGCTTGCGTGAGCGCCATCGGCAATGCCGAAGGCGGCCCACCGTCCAGTGTTTCGAGATATTGAGCCGCCCGGTACAACGCGGCGACTGCCGACGCGCGATGAACGCGCACGACATGCTCGCGATACGACGGGATGCCCCATCCGGCCAGCACCGCGACGATCGCGAGCACGATCATCAGTTCGATCAGCGTGAATCCCGCCGAGCGGTACACGAACGTGCGACCGATCATCGAAGCACCGTCGCGACGCGACGCCAGTGCAGGGCGACGATGTGTCCGTCGCGGATCGCGACCTGATGCTGCAGCCAGACGGCGCTCGATGCATGCGCACCGACGCCGCGCGCGGTGACGACGTACGCACGGCCACCGGCCGGCCCTGCCCCGCGCCACGCTTCGATCAGGCATCGCGGCGGTTGCGCAGCCATCGGCCATCCGGCAAACGGCGCGAACGCTTCGGCGGCCGCCAGCACCGGCATGCGCCGCCACGCGTCAGGCTCCGCGTGCGACTCGCCTTCGCTCACGTACGGCGCCGCGCCCCGGCGCAATCGCGCGGTGCACGCGGCCAGCGCGGCATCGGCTGCGTGGAACGCGACCAGCCGATCGGACAACGTGCGCGTGCGGCGCGATTCCGTCAGTGCGGCTTCGAACCACGTGCCTGTCAGCGCCGCGACCGCTGCGCCAACCGCGATCACTGCGGGCAATGCAAGGCCCGCTTCGCGACGCCGATCATGGCTGGCTGACCGCGAGCGTATGTGCCGCGCTCGCTGGCTCGTTGTCGGGGTTTCCGCACCTGCCGCAAGCCACGGCACGTGGCCGTTTGTCGCGATACGTTCGTGCCTGTTGCGTAACGCGACGCGTCGCGACCTCCCCCGCGCGTACTGCCCCGCTTCGTTCATCGCAGCACCTCGCGCTCATCCGCTGCATCGCGCCACGTATCCTCGGATGCGCGCGCTGAATTCCTCAACGCGACGATGCGATCGAGCGTCAGACGCGCGCGGCCGTCTTGCGCAACGACAGTGCGGCCGTCGCAGTCGACATGCCGCACCGGCTCGCCCGCCGGTTCGCCACGCGCCCGCACGCAGACGTGCACGGCCACGACATCGCGCCAGTCGTCGCCGCGCAATGCATCGGCATCGACGAACTGCGTGCCGCCGCGGCGAAGATAGCGCATCCGCAACTGATCGATTCCCGACACGACCGGCTGCGGCGTGCCCGGACGGCCGTTTCCTTCGCAATACAGTTCGGGCTCGCCCGTCGACGGACTGGTGTGCACATCGAAGCGGTTCTCCACCGGCGCACGTTCACCGGCGACGCCGACACCCTGCCCGAGGCAATCCGATACCTGGCCGCTAGCGGTGAGCCATGTCGACACCGCATCCCCAACGTAGCGGATCAGCAACGCGTCCGACGCACCGCGCACGGGCTCGCACCGTACCTGCGCGCCCTCGCCTCTCACACGTGCCATCGAACAGCCGAACACGGGTGGCAACGACCACACGCCTTCCCCGTCGAGCGGCCGGAATCCGGCCATCTGGATCTGCTGGCCGATCAGCATCAGTGCGGTGCCAGCCGCATCGCGCATCCGGAACCCGTCGTCCGCGCGCCGCTGTGCGACGCGCTGCGCGTGGTACAGCGCACCGGCCGCCGCGAGCACGAGCAGACCGACGGTCATCGCAATCAACACTTCAAGCAGCGTGTGCGCGCGCAAGCGGCGATCAGCGTTCATCGGCGTCCGCCTCCCGATACGCAATCCGGACGCATGACGGCGGCTGCGTCGACCTGCCCGCCGCTTCGCATCGCGGCCCGGTAGCTGCCTGGCTGCTCCGCCAGCCGACAACCGCGTAGCGGACGCCGTCCGGCCCGTCACCTTTCGTCATCGTGCCGCCGGGCAGCGACGCTGCGACCCGCGCCGCGAGGCCATCGTCGGCTTCCGCGGCTACGTGCAAGCGCTCGATACGCGCATCGGCCAGCCACAGCGCGCGTTCACGCCAGATCGTCGCGCGCTGCGTACGCGCCATCGCAAGCTGACTGCCCGCCACGGCCAGCATCACGGTCGCGAGTAGCGCGATGGCCAGCATCGCTTCGATCAGCGACGTGCCGCGCACTGCGTTGCGCATGGCACTCATGCCGCGTCGCAGCGGCCGGTCACAATCCGCGCCCGTCCGCCTGCCGCGATCCGCACGCAACGCGATGCATGCGCGTCGTCAGCCCCCGGCACATCGCGTCGCGGACGCAATTCGAAACGGCGGATGCCACCGATTGCCTGACCGACCGGCGGCGCGAACGCGAGATCGTGCGCGGCACCCGCGACGGCCACGTCGACATCGCGCGGATACCGCCGCAGCACGCGTGACTGCCCGTCGACCTGCCCGCTGACGATCCAGTCGCACGACCATTCGGCCGGATCGCACCGTTCGCCGGCGCGCAGACAGGTGCCGGCGCTCCCGGCCCGGCACAGCGTGACGCGCACGCCGAGACGCGTCGCCTCGGTACGTGCAAACGACAGCGCACCGAGCAACGCGCGCGACCGTGCATCCACACGTTCGCGCATGCGCCACTGGTCGAACGCGGGCGCCGCATAGAGCGCGAGCCCGGCCGCCAGCGAGATGGCAACCATCAGCTCGACGAGCGTGAACCCGCCCGAGCGTCGCAACATGTTTTTCAGGGGGTGAGCGTGCAGTCCCATCGCAGTCGTCCTTCGCCAAGGTGATGCGACGACTGTAGCGGCGCGTGCGAACGCGCACCATTTGCCGAATGGCCAACTGGCGGCATGCGATCGCGACCGACACAATCGGCGCGAACTGACCCAACGGAGAAGACGATGAACGGACGCAGCGCGTCAGCGCTTACGCGGAGTCTTGGCGGGAGAGGCGCGACGGAACTCTTCGATCACGTCGGCAAATTCGGAAACGTCCTCGAACCGGCGATACACCGATGCGAAGCGGACATAAGCGATCGTATCGAGGCCGCGCAACTCGTTCATCACGAGCTCGCCGAGCTTCTCGCTACGCACTTCGCGCTCGCCTGTCGCGAGCAGTTGATATTCGATGCGGGCGACCGCCGCGTCGATCGCGTCGGCAGCAACCGGCCGCTTGCGCAGCGCGAGTTGCATGCTGGCGACGATCTTGCGACGGTCGAATTCCGTGCGGCTGCCGTCTTTCTTCACGACGAACGGCAGGGACAGCTCGACCCGCTCGTACGTCGTGAAGCGCTTGTCGCAAGCCGAGCAGCGACGGCGCCGCCGGATCGCGGCGCCATCTTCGGACACGCGCGAGTCCACGACCTGCGTGTCGTCATGCCGGCAGAACGGGCAGCGCATCGTCGATCAGCGATAGACCGGGAAACGCTTGGTCAGCTCGGCGACCTGCGCGCGCACGCGCTCGATCGTCGCTGCATCTTCCGGGTTGTCCAGCACGTCCGCGATCAGGTTACCCACCTGTTCCGCTTCCGCCGGACCGAAGCCGCGCGTCGTCATTGCCGGCGAACCCAGGCGCACGCCGCTCGTCACGAACGGCTTTTCCGGATCGTTCGGGATCGCGTTCTTGTTCACCGTGATGTGCGCCGCGCCCAGCGCTGCTTCCG
>NZ_JAAGPE010000027.1:0-58161 GCF_017104605.1 Burkholderia sp. Ac-20384
CGGGCTTCACGCCCGCACGCTCCAGCACCGCGCGGATCACCGTCGCGCCCAGCTCGGGCGCCGCAATCTTCGCAAGCGAACCGCCGAATTTGCCGACCGCGGTCCGCGCGGCCGATACGATCACTACATCCGTCATGTCCAGTTCCTGCATCGAAATCAGTTCGTCGTTCTGACGCCGGCGCGAGCCGGCCTCGGCTGGCGATCGCGCATCTCGGGCCGTCGGGCGCGATTGCGGTCGCACGCCGCCGTACGGCGCGCGGCACCCGTTCGAACGGGTGGCACACCGGTACGGCTCGCCGGTTTACCGGCGTCTTCCGGCAAACCGGACGTTCGCCGGCCGCTACGCGGCACACGCGGCGGCCGGCGCCATCCGGCGCCGATCAATCGTGTCGCGCTCATGCGCGACACGTGCTTGCTTGGCTTGGCTACGCGATTACGCAGCCGATTCGCGTGCAGCCGCTGCGTCCTTGCGTGCGGCGGCAGCCGTTTGCTTCGCGCCGCGCGTTGCCGTTTCGCTGACCGCGTCGAAACCGCTCTGCGCGGCTTCGATCGCCTGGCCCGTCGCGGCGCGAACCGAATCGGCCGCGGCGGTCGCCGCCGACAGCGCCGAGTTCAGCGCGGCCACCACCGGCGCCGAGCCGGCCGGTGCGTGCTTCGACAGTTCGCCAAGCGCGTCCTTCAGGCGCTTGTCGTTCTGTTCGTATTGCGCTTGTGCGACCTTCGCCCATTCGGACTGCGTCGACACGGCGATGTCGAACAGATGGCGGCCGTACGACACGACCTTGCCGGCCGCTTCCTGCGGTGCGGCGACCTGCTGTGCGAAGCCCGCGGCCGGGTTGCTGCTGTTGAATGCGTTCTTCAGCTTGTCCTCGTATTCCTCGAGCGCCGTCCGGGCCGCTTGCAGGTTGAGTTCGACGACAGCCTCGAAACCTTGGATCGCCGGACGGGCGATCGCAAACCACGCGGCGATACCGGATTGATATTCGGCGTTGAGTTTTTCGGGGGCAAATACGGACATCGGGCACGCTCCTGTTAGCAATGCGAGAGACGACGTAAAGAAAATTGGAAGCCGGATCGACAGCAGACTTCCTTATTGACAACCCGTCACTTATTTGAGCACGGGAAGCTGAAGGAGCCCATTCTAGATCGATTAATTGTCAATTAAATGGCATTAATACTAGGTGTAAACCCTTATTCTAATCCGAAGTGACCGCTGGAACCCATGGTGCGCCGACATCGCAGACGAGGCCGCGTATCACTCTGTCCCGCAATGCATTTTTACCTTTTTACAGGATACCGGGTCATGACGTCGCGCAACATTTACCAATCCATTATTCCGTTTATTAGAAAACCGGAGCACATTGAAAATGGAGCGGTCACTTATGTAATCGTTTTTTCTGGATTTATTATGAAATCGTTTTCGGGATTATTAATGACGGAATCAATGATCGGATGAATTGCGGGTCGCAATAAAAAACGGCCGCATGATGCGGCCGCGGGTTTATCAGGCAGGTGCGGGATCAGCCGGCCAGTTCGCGATGCAGCGCGAGGAACTCCTGCGCGAGCTTGTGCCCGGGTTCCAGATGGATCACCGGTTTGGACTGCTGATGCGACTCGCGAATCTTCACCGATGCCGACAGCCTCGACGCGAGCACCGGCAGCCCTTCTTCGACGAGTTCGTCGACCAGGCGCTGCGGCAGGCTCGCCCGCGGCTGGAACTGGTTGATCACGATCCCTTCCACCTCGAGCGCCGCGTTGTGGTCCTGCTGGATTTCCTTCACGTTCTCGAGCAGCGTGTACAGCGCGCGGCGTGAGAAATCGTCGCAGTCGAACGGGATCAGGCAGCGCTCGACCGCGATCAGCGCCGAGCGCGTATAGAAATTCAGCGCGGGCGGCGTGTCGATGTACACGGCGTCGTAGGTGTCGAGCTCGTTCAGCGCATCGCGCAGCTTGTAGATCTTGTAGCGTGACTCGAGCTTGCCGTGCAGCGTGTCGAGCTCCGGATGCGCAGGCATCACGTCGAGCCCTTCGAACGGAGTCGGATGAATGAAAGATGCGACGTCGACCGGGCGGAAGTTGAAGGTCAGCGCGGTTTCGAAGAAATCGGCGACGCCCGGCTGCGCGTCGGGCGCGGCGTCACCGAGCAGGTAGCGCGTCGAGTTCGCCTGCGCATCGAGGTCGATGACGAGCGTGCGCAGCCCTTCGCTCGCGCTGATCGCCGCCAGGTTGCAGACGATCGTCGATTTGCCCACGCCGCCCTTCTGGTTGAATACGACCCGCCGCATTGTGTCTCCTCGATCGAACACGTCGAAAAGACAAGCTTAGCCGGTCAATTGTGGCGGCCGCGTGACGCAGGTCGAATTGTGCGCATCCTGGCACGGGGCCGTATCAGCGGCGCGTCACCGGCCCCGACACATACCGGTTGCCCGGCACGCTCCACCGCCATGGCAGATCCGTGCCGACGCGAATGCCGATGCGCGGCCCGCCCGCCAGATCGGCGGGCGGCGCGATGCCATCGTCGACGATCGCGAACCCTTCGTGCGCGCCGATCAGGTCGACCCCATCCTGCGCGCCGCCGATCCCCATCGCCTGGGTCAGCCGTGCCGGCCCCCGGCACAGGTCGCGATCGCGCGTCTGCGGCGGCCGGGCCGCACGCATCCGTTCGAGCCCTTGCAGCGGCTCGAGCGCGCGAATCAGCACACCCGTTCCCGTGCCATCCGGGCCGCACACGCAGTTGCAGCACCAGTGCATGCCATAGGTGAAATAGACGTACAGGTGCCCCGGCGGCCCGAACATCGTCGCATTGCGCGGCGTCTTGCCGCGATAGGTATGCGCGGCCGGGTCGATCGCGCCGGCATAGGCTTCCACTTCGACGATCCGCCCGGCCCGGCCGTCCGCGGCCGCGAGGATCTTGTTCAGCAGTTGCGGCGCGACGTCGGTGGCGACGCGGTCGAAGAATGCGCGCGGCAGCACGGCGCCCGGCCACCGAAGCACGGGGTCACCGCGCCGCATCCCGCCCCTCCGGTTGAAGACCGGAACCGGCCTTCGCCTTCAGACGAAGCTGACGATATGCGTCGACCAGGTCGTCGAGACTGAACGCGAGGTTTCGCCCGCTGGGATTGGGCAGCACCCAGACGCTCGATCCCTGCATCCGGGCCGGCTGCAAGCCCCACTCGATTTCCCGCTGCCCGGAAAGCGCCGAGTACGCCGCCTTGCCGAGAAAGGCGACGAAGCGCGGCCCGTAACGCGCCACCTTGTGCTCGAACTCGGCAGCCGCGGCGACGAATTCCGCGCGAGAAAGCTGATCGGCACTCGCGGTCGGCCGCTTCACCACCGCCGTCAGGCCGCAGCCATATTGAAGAATCGCGTGATCGTCCTGCGGCGAAATTTCCGCCGGCGTGAAGCCCGCGAGATGGATCACGCGCCAGAAGCGGTTGCTCCTCCCCGCGAAGTGATGGCCGGTGGCGGCCGCGGTCAGGCCGGGGTTGATCCCGCAGAAGAGCACGTCGAGATGCGGCGCGATGAGGTCCGCGAGGGTATGGCACGACGGGCCCGATGACATTCGAATGGCCGGCAAGCGCGTTCTCCACTATGGCGTCGAGGCGGACATCGATCTTCTGCGCGAGCTGCCCGGCGGTCAACCGCCGCGCGGTCGGAGATGCGAGATTTTCCGGATGCGCGCGGTCGACGATTCACTCGCCGTGTTGTTCGCGACGCCATCGCCGACAACACGACGTTCGTCAGCGGGTTAACGATCATGTCAAATACTTTGACACATACGTCGACGAATCTTAGCATTGACTTGTATCAACCGACGGGCGTCCGATTGCGCGGCGAACGGTATCCGGCATCGAGATCGCCGGCGTGACTGCCGGAAATGCCGGCCAGTGACGCTTGGCATGACCGGCAACGCGGACTGCATGACGGCGGGTCGCTTTGTCGGGTTTTTCCCCATCCTGACAACATATTTCGCATTCCTATTAATTAAAATCAACGGAGGAGGCATAGTGATCAACCTGACTGTGCGCGGCAAGGACGGAGCGGACTTCATCACCGGCAGCTTCCATGCGGCATCGGCCGATACCGCTCCCGACGACTACCCGCTCGTCGTGGCAATCCATGGCGGGACCTATACGGGAGACTATTTCCAGGTCGACGGCTATTCGCTGGCAGCACGCGCCGCCGCCCTCGGCATTCCGCTCTTCGCACTCAACCGGCCCGGCTATGCGGACAGCGTGCGCAAGGAAGGGCTGGATTGCTCGATCATGTCGAACGCCGAAATCCTCAACGACGTGCTGTCCGACCTGTGGGAAACCCGGCGCGGGAACGCACGCGGCATCTTCCTGATCGGGCATTCGATCGGCGGCGCCATCGCGATTCAGATGGCCGCACTTGGCAAGTCGTGGCCGCTGCTGGGCCTGTCGATCTCCGGGGTAGGCGTGCGCGAACCCGAGCCTGTCCTGGAACAGTGGCGATCGCTGCCGCCTGACGAATCGATCGTGATTCCCCCCGCCCCCAAGGATCAACTGATGTACGGCCCCGCGGGCACCTGGCTTCCGGACGGACAGCGCGCCGCACATCGTGCGGATCATCCGATGCCCAGGCAGGAGTTGCTCGACATCGCGTTCGAATGGCCACGCCTGCTTCGGGAGGCAGCCCCGCGCATCGACGTTCCCGTGCACTACCGACAGCCCGAATTCGACAATCTCTGGGTCGTCGACGAAGCGGAGGTGCAGGACTTTGCATCCCGCTTCGTCAATTCGCCGTGGGTCGATGCGCAGGTCTTCAAGGGCGCCGGTCATAACATCGACTTTCATCGTCTCGGTGGCGCCTTCCAGCTCCAGCAGCTCGCGTTTGCACTCGCATGCAGCGTGAGCACCGAGCGCCGGGAATGGAGCGCCCGGTAAAGCGCTAGCGCGAACGCCGCTGCAGGGAAATCACGGGCGCAACGCGTCGGCTCTCCGCTTTCCCCGGACGGCGGCTTCCGCCGCGCCGGCCGCCCTGCTTCACGGCACGCATCCACGTACGTGCCGGACGCATGCGCGGACACCAGCTCCGCATACCGGGGACGAACAGCATACCGCCGACTATCGGGGCGGTGGGCCTGCTCGCGCCATTTTTCGACACACGCGGCTTCACGACAGATGACGGAACGATACAGGCGGCGCTATCGCCAGTCCGCTTCGCGTCGCTGATTCAACTAAAAAAACCATTCGATCAAGCCGGGGAATACCGCTCGAATCTCTGGGGTCTCTCGTTCATCTCGAATCACTCATTCAGTCATACTAATCATATGGAGACGGAACATGTACGGTAGAAAGGTAAAGCGGTCGGCGATCTGTCCGATGCTGATTCTCGTCGCGGGGCTTGGGGTCGTGAAGCCCGCATGCGCGGTCAACGGCACGTTCCTGACCGGGAACGGCACGCGAGCGGACGGCATGGGTGGCGCCGCGGTCGCCTTTCCTCAGGACACGACCGCCGCGGCCGACAATCCGGCCGGCATGGCCTACGTGGGTAACCAGTTCGACGTGTACGCCGGGCTGATCGTGGCCAGCTTCAAGTCGACATTCGGCTCGCCGGACAACAAGTTCTTCAGTAGCGAAAACATCCCGATCGGTGGCGGCGGCATCAACTTCGCGCTGAGCCCCCGGTGGACATTCGGTGTTTCCGTATACGGCGTCGGGCTCGGCGACAACTATCACGCTCCCGTTGCGCCCGGGCTCGGCAACGCCGGTGCCAGCCTGGTCCAGCTCAATGCCGCCCCGACGGTGACCTACAGGATTCTGCCGAACCTGTCGGTCGGTGCGTCCTTGATACTGGGCATTCAGCAGTTCCGCGCCAACGGCCTGTTCACCGTCAGTCCCGAAGGTTCGCTGGCCGCGATGCCCAGTCACGGGACGCGGTATGCCGGCGGCATCGGCGGCGCGGTCGGCATCTTGTGGAAGCCGTCTCCGTTTTTTTCCGTCGGCGCGAGTTACTACTCCAGGATGGCCTTCGGCAAAATGCCCGGATACGAGTCCGACTTGCTGGCCGCGACCGGCAAAAGCCTCGATGGCCCGCCCAGCTATCGGGTCGGGATCGCCATTCACCCGATTGCGCCGATGACGGTGGCGGTCGACTACCTGCGTATCCAGTGGGGCAGTACGCCGCCCTTCAACGATTCGTCCACCTTCAACTGGCACAATCAGAATGTCGTTCGGGTAGGCCTCGCGTACGACGTCAACCACGCCCTCACGTTGCGGACCGGATTCAGCCTGGCGAGCTCGACGATCGATTCCGATCACACCGCTGTCAATTTCTATACGGCCGGCATCACGACCAAGGTGATGACGGCCGGATTCACCTACGCGATCGACAAGAACAACCAGGTCTCGATGTCCTACGAGCACGAGTTGCCACGCACAATCACGGGCACCGGGCCGAGCACCGGGAACAACCTGCATCTGAATTTCCAGATGGTCACGTTGGGGCTCACCCACTCGTTCTGAACGCAAGCGGTGCGCGCATCGGTCGATCATGTCGATGCGCGCGCCCGGGCATCGCACTCGGCCACACGACGTACCGGCCGTCACACGCATCAAGAAAGACCGTGCGCGCACGCAGACCGAAGGGTCGGGCGACGAGCGGGTCGTGCGCGGGAGTAAACTTGTCCACGGTGTTGCGGCGCGGAATGCCGCCAACGAAAACGGACAGATCACATGAGCGACAACACGACGGCGACCCGGGAAAAGATGACGCGCAACGCGGCACAGCAGCAGGCGATACTCGAGGAAGCCTGCCTCCTGTTCATCGAAAAGGGCTTCGGCGGAACCAACATCCAGGATATCGCCGACGCTGCCGGCCTGACGCGCACCGCGGTCTATCACTATTTCCCGAGCAAGGAAGCAATGCTGGTGGCGCTGACCGAGGACGTGACGCAGAAAGCCAGCGAACTGGCCGCGTCGGTTTCGCTGCGCGACGACGTCCCCGCCGAAGAGGCCCTCCAGCAACTCATCATTCAGCACGCGGGGCTGATCCTGTCGCAGCCGCTCCAGTTCCGCGTGGTGGAGCGCAGCGAAAGCAATCTTCCCGAAGCACACCGGGCCGCCGCGCAGGAGGCACGACGCGGTGTCCTCGATCACTTCACCCATGTGATCCAGCGCGGTATCCGCGAAGGCAGCTTCCGTCCCATCGCGGCTCATGTCGCCGCATTCTCGATCATCGGCATGTGCAACTGGTGCGCATGGTGGTTCGACGCGAGCGGCGAGGTTTCCGCGCGGGAAGTCGCCGACATGATCGCCGAACTGGGCCTGCGGGGTTTGCTGACGGCAAAGCCGTCCGGCTCCCGCCCGGTCAGCATCGGCGACACCTTGAACCAGATGCGTGACGCGATGGCGGTACTCGAACGGCAGGTCAGCCATCTTTCTTCACGCTGACGCCGCTTCATCGAGCGGTTCGCCCGAGGGTTAACGATCACGTCAAAAATTTGACGTTAGTGTCTGCGCTTCGTATGATGGCCTCAAGGTCATACGAAGGCGCCGCGTCGCGGCGAAACGACAGATGAAATCGACAACCGTCCCGAACGCCGGCGCCACGGCCGGCTTCCTCAACACCGACTGGAACCCGCGCGACGTCCCGCCCGGTACGGTCACCACCAATGTCGTGCTGCGTACCGCCGACCAGGCGGCCACCGGCGGCTCGCTGTACCGCCCGGCCACGCCCACCGACACCGTGATCTGCGTGATGCACCCGCGCGAATTCATGGCCTGTCACTACCTGATTCCGGACATCGTCGGCGCCGGCTATGCCGCCTGGTCGCAATCGCCCCGCTCGGTCGGCAATGACCTGCGCCTCGAACACGAATTCGCGCTGCATGACGTGGCCGCCGGCCTGCAATACCTGCGCGCCGCCGGCTTCAAGCGCATCGTGCTGCTCGGCAATTCCGGCGGCGCGGGGCTGTATGCGCTGTACGTGCAGCAAGCCGCGCTTCCCGGCGCGCAGCGGATCGCCCGCACGCCCGGCGGCCGCCCGACACAACTGGCCGACCTCGACATGCCGGTCGTCGACGGCTTCGTGCTGGTCGGCCCGCACCCCGGCCAGGGTGCGCTGCTGCTGAACTGCATCGACCCGAGCGTCGCGGATGAAAACGATCCGCTGTCCGTCGATCCGTCGCTCGATCCGCTGTCGCCGGCCAACGGCTACGCCGGCAAGGGCGACACGCGCTACAGCGCCGAGTTCATCGAGCGCTACCGCGCGGCGCAACGGGCGCGCGTGGCCCGCATCGACGCGCACGCGCAGGCGCTGATCGCGCGCCGGCAAGCCGCCCGCCAGCGCGTGAAGGATGCTGCCGCGAACGGCGCCAGGGCCAGCGCCGACGACCGCCGCCTTGCCGGCCACACGCCGATCTTCAACGTCTGGCGCACCGACGCCGACCTGCGCTGCTTCGACCTCACGCTCGACGCATCGGACCGCAAGTTCGGCTCGCTGTGGGGCGCCGATCCGTACGCGTCCAACTACGGCGCGGTCGGATTCGCGCGTCAATGCACGCCGGAAAGCTGGCTGTCGACGTGGTCCGCGCTGTCGTCCAACGCGTCGCTCGCGAAGACGGCCGCATCGATCACGCAGCCCGTACTCGTCATCGAGTACACCGGCGACCAGGCCTGCTTCCCGGGCGACGTGCAGCGGATCGTCGCGGCGATCGCGTCGCCGGCCAGGCAGCACCTGCGCGTGCGCGGCGACCACCACGGCCGCGCGCTCGGTGCGGACGAAGCGCCCGGACGGCTCGAGGCCGGCCGCCTGCTCGCGGACTGGCTGCGTACGCAATTTCCGCTCTGACGCGAGTCCGACCTTGTCATCGGGGAGCGCCGATGCGCTCCGCCATCGCCCTTCCGCTTACTCATGGACACACCTGCGATGCCTGCACACACCCTTCCTTCGCTGACGCTGCGCGGCGTCGACCACACCGCGCGCCCGACCTGGCGACTGCGCGAAACCGTCGAGTTCTATCGCGACAAGCTCGGCCTGCCGCTCGTACACGTGATCTCCGCGCGCGGCTGGGGCCCGTCGACGCACCCGGACTTCCTGCACTTTTTCTTTGACAGCGGCAACGGCAGCACCATTGCGTTCTTCTACTACCTCGGCAGCGACGAGCCAGCCGGCATGCAGGCGCGCGCCGCGTCCCGTCCGCTGCCTGACGATCATGTCGGCGACGCGACGCACACCGCGTGGCTCGTCGACGGCCCCGACGCGCTGCGTGCGTGGAAGCACCATCTGGAAGCGCAAGGGCTCGACGTCTCGGTCGAAACGCGGCACGAAGTCATCGAATCGGTCTATGTGCGCGACCCGAACGGCTATTTCGTCGAATTCACGCACAAGCTGCGCCCGCTGACCGCCGTCGACGCCACCGATGCATGGCTGACGCTGCAGGCCGCGATGGCCCTGGAAGACACCGCCCGTGCAGGCGGCGAGCCGCTGGATACGGTCGATGCGATCTGGAACCGGAAAGCCGCGTTGCTGGCCGAACATGGCATCACGTCCGGCGCGCCGGTGCGCATTGCCGTTCCGCGCGTCGAGGAATTTTCGCCGCTGGTGCGTGCCGCAAAGGAAAACGCCGATTGTCGTGTGTCTGAAACTAAGGAATACGATCTGATTGAATCGGATGGCCCGATCGAGTTCGCACGCAAGGCGCTCGGCTTCAAGCCGGCGCTATGGTACGGAATGCTGACCGGTGGCGTACACGGTCGCATCGAGCGCTTCGATCGAGACGTGCTGCGCATCGCGCCCGCACAAGCCTGAGTGAACAAGGAGGAGACAACGATGGAGACGCGAGTCGAACACCCGATCGCCGGTGTCGTTTACCCGAGCACGGCACGTGCCGAAGCCGCGCTGGCGAGCGGCGCGTGGATCGCCAGCACCGTCGGCGACACGCTGCGGGCCACTGCCGCGCGCCATCCGCAGCGCACGGCGTTCATCAGCAACGAGCGCGCGATCAGCTTCGCCGAGCTCGACGAATCGACCGAGCGCCTGGGCGCCGCCTTGCTGGCGCTCGGTCTCGCGCCGGGCGATCGTGCGATCTTCCAGCTCGGCACCACGATCGAAACCGCGGTGGTGCTGCTGGCCTGCTTCAAGGCCGGCATCGTGCCGGTATGCTCGCTGACGCAGCATCGGGAAGTCGAGATCGGCCAGCTCACCCGTCAATCCGGTGCACGCGGCTACTTCGTGCAGGCCGATTTCGGCTCGAGCTTCGACCTGCCGGCCTTCGCCGAATCGATGGTGGCGCGCCATCCGTCGCTCGAGCATCTGGTGATCGTGCGCGGAGAACGCGCAGGCGCGCACGGCATGCAGGCGCTGATCGACGGGATGCCGCTCGCGCAGGCAACGGAACGCCTGGCCGGCGTGTCGATCGGCCTGGCCGACGTGCTCAGCTTCCAGCTCTCCGGCGGCACGACCGGCGTGCCCAAGATCATTCCGCGCTTCCATGCCGAATACCTCGGTCACTCGGCCGGCTGGATGCGGCGCTACTGCGTCGATGCCGACAGCCGCCTGATCTGGTCGTTGCCGCTGATGCACAACGCCGGCCAGTTGTACGCACTGATTCCGGCCGTGCTGATCGGCATGCCGGTGGTACTGATGCCGAAAGTGGACATCCCGGGCATGCTCGACCTGATCGGAAGGCACCGCGTCACGCACGCGCTGTCGATCGGGCCGATCGCACCGCAACTGATGGCCTACCCGCACATCGCACAGCACGACCTTTCGTCGCTGAAGCTGTTTGCGACGATGAGCCGCGCCGACACCCTCGAAGCCCATCTGCAGGTGCCTTGCTCGAACCTGTACGGCATCACCGAAGGGCTGCTGCTCGGCTCGCCGGCCGGCGCATCGGTCGACGCACGCCACCGGACGCAAGGCTGCTCGGGCTGGACCGACGACGAGATCCGCGTGCTCGAGCCCGGAACGGAACGGGCGGTCGCCGAAGGGGCCATGGGCGAACTGTGCTTCCGCGGCCCTTCCACGCTGACCGGCTATTTCGACAACCCCGAAGCCAACGCGCAGTCGTTCACGTCCGACGGTTTCTACCGCACCGGCGACATCGTGACCGCGCACCGCATCGACGGCCGGCTGCACTACGCGTTCGAAGGACGCCTGCGCGACAACGTGAACCGCGGCGGCGAAAAGATCGGCTGCGAAGAGGTGGAAGGTTACGTCAGCCAGCATCCCGCCGTCGCCGATGCGAAGCTCGTGCCGATGCCCGATCCGTTCTACGGCGAGAAAGGCTGCATCTTCATCATTCCGCGCCCCGGCATGCCGGCGCCCGACGTGCAGGCGCTCGCGCAATTCCTCGTCGAGCGCGGGCTCGCGAAGTACAAGTGCCCGGAGCGCGTGCAGGTGGTCGACGAGTTCCCGGTCACGCGCGTAGGCAAGGTCGACAAGCCGGCGATGAAGCGGGCCATCGCCGAACTCCTCGAACTGGAGACGAAGCAATGACCGCACCGACACCCATCGAATATCTGCTCGGCGAGCGGCCGCTGACCGTACGCCGCCGCGTCAAGTGGGGCGAATGCGATCCGGCCGGCGTCGTCTATACCGCGACCTTCGCCGACTACGTGATCTCGGCCGCCGAACTCTTCTACGGAGCATTGTTCGGCACCACGTCGCAGCGCGCGAAACACGAGCTGGGATTCGGCACGCCGAGCCGCGCATTGTCGTTCGATTTCCTGAGTTCGCTGCGGCCCGACGACACGTTCGACATGACGGTGTACGTGGCCGACGTGCGCACTCGCACCTATGTGCTCGACATCGTCGCCACCACGCCGCACGGCGAACCGGTGTTCAATGCGCGCCTCACGCCCGTCTGCATCGCACGCGACGAACGCCGCTCGATCGAGGTTCCTCCGTCGTTCCGCCAGGCGCTGCTCGACTACCGGCGCGACAGCGGCGCAAGCCCCGTTACCCAGGATGCCATGCGATGAAAATCAATATCGTTGGTGCCGGCCCGGCCGGCATGTACTTCGCGTTGCTCGCGAAGAAACACTCGCCCGCTCACCAGATCAGCATCGTCGAGCAGAACCCGGAAGGCGCGACCTATGGCTGGGGCGTCGTATTCTCCGACGTCGGCCTGTCGTTCCTGAAGGATGCCGATGCCGCATTCTTCGACGAGTTCATTGCGCACCACGAGCGCTGCGACTACATGGAAATCGTCCACCGGGGCACGCATGTCCAGGTGCACGGCAACCATTTCTCTCGAACGTCGCGCATCGACATGCTGCGCGTCCTGCAACGGGCATGCGAGCGCGAAGGCATACGAATCGAGTACGGCCGGCGCATCGACGACGTGCGCGAGCTGGCATCGGACTGCGACCTGCTCATTGCCGCCGACGGCGGCAACAGCGCGGTACGCACGCAGTTCGCCGACCGCTTCGGCCCGCGCTTCGTCCGGCGCCGCAACAAGTTCGCGTGGTACGGAACGAACCAGCGCTTCCATCCGGTTTCGCTGATCTTCCGCGAGACCGAGTACGGCACGTTCATCGCGCACAGCTATCAGTACAGCCCCGACCTGTCGACCTTCCTCGTCGAAACGGACCCCGACACCTGGCAGCGCGCCGGGCTCGACCGCGCGACCGAAGACGAAAGCCGACGCTTCTGCTCCGACGTGTTCCGCCCCGAACTGGGCAGCAACGAGCTGCTGACCAATCGTTCGCTGTGGTTCGAGGCCAACATTGTCAGCAACGACCACTGGCACCACGACAACATCGTGCTGCTCGGCGACGCGCTGCGCACCGTCCACTTCTCGCTCGGCTCGGGCACGCGGATGGCCATGCAGGACGCGATCGCGCTGCACCGTGCGGTGGTCGCGCATCCGGCCGACCTCCGTGCCGCGTTCGCCGCGTTCGAGGCGGAGCGCCGCCCCGCGTCGTCGACGTTCCAGGGCGCCGCGGCGAAGAGCCTCGACTGGTACGAGAACGTCGCCGACAGGATGCATCTCGATCCGGTCAGCTTCACGTACGACTACATGCGCCGCACCGGCAAGGTCGGCCACGACGATCTCCGGCAGCGCGACCCGCACTTCATTCGCGCGTACGACGCACTGCACGCCGGCACGCCGGCTGTCGCCGGCGACGCGGCGTGACGATACGCGCCGCGGTCGGCGCCGGGCGATCACCGCGATCCACCGGCCCGGCGCGGCGCGCCCTTTCATTCCGATTCCTGTACCCATTCAAGCAGAGGGACGCACCGTGACCAGGCTTTACCGCATCGGGCAGATCGTGCCCAGCTCCAACACCACGATGGAAACCGAGATCCCCGCGATGCTGCGCGCGCGCGAGGCAATTCGCGACGACGCGCGCTTCACGTTCCATTCGAGCCGGATGCGCATGCACAAGGTGACGAAGGAAGAACTCACCGCGATGAACCAGGAAGGGCTGCGCTGCGCGGCCGAACTGGCCGACGCGCGGGTGGACGTGATGAGCACCGCGTGTCTCGTCGCCATCATGGCGATGGGCGTCGGCTATCACCGGCAAACCGAGCGCGAACTGACCGAAGTCGCGCGCGCCGCACAATGCCTCGCGCCGGTCATGACGTCGGCCGGTGCGCTGATCGACGGGCTGAAGACGCTCGGTGCGCGCCGCATTGCGCTGATGGCGCCCTACATGAAGCCGCTGACCGACCTTGTCGTGCAATACATCGAACATGAGGGAATCGAGGTCGTCGATGCGATCTGCTTCGAGATTCCGGACAATCTCGAAGTCGGGCGTCGGGACCCGCTGCAGTTGCTGGACGACGTGAAGCGGCTGAATACCCGCAACGCCGACGTGATCGTCGCGTCCGCGTGCGTGCAGATGCCGTCGTTGCCGGCGATCCAGCGGATTCAGGACGCCACCGGCATTCCGACCATCTCGACCGCCGTCTGCACGGTGCGCCGGATGCTCGAGCATCTCGATCTGCCGCCGGTCGTGCCCGGCGCCGGCGCACTGCTGCAACCCGCCTGAGCGGGCGCGAAGCGGTGCGCACGCGCCTGCGATGAATGCCGATCGGCTGCCCCCCGAATCGGGGGCAGCGAATCGAATGCACGACCCGCCCGTCGCCAATCGCCGGGCCGGTCGTCATCCGATCCGATCCACCTCCGACGTTCCGACTGCCGTTGCGGCGGCATAAAAAAACAGCCCCGGACTCCCCTTTCAAACACCTGACTTGAAAGAAGGGGCCGGGGCCTGCCTGACCGCAGACTGCGGTAGGTCGTTTTAGAACGGGATATCGTCGTCCATCTCGTCGAAGCCGCCGCCTGCCGGTGCGCTCGGACGGCTTTGCGCGCCGCCGCCTGCACCGCCACGCGCTGCACCGCCGGCACGACCACCGCCGCCACCGCCGCGCTCCATCTGCTCGCCACGGCCACCGCCGCCGCCACCACCGTAGCCGCCGCCGTAACCGCCTTCGTCACCGCCGCCACCGCCGCCGCCCGCACCGCGGCCGCCGAGCATCTGCATCTGGTCGGCGACGATTTCGGTCGAGTAACGATCCTGGCCGTCCTGGCCCTGCCACTTGCGCGTGCGGATGCGGCCTTCGATATAGACCGACGAACCCTTCTTCAGGTACTCGCTGACGATTTCCGCCAGACGACCGAAGAACGCGACGCGGTGCCACTCGGTCATTTCCTTGAAATCGCCGCTCGCCTTGTCTTTATAGCGATCGGTCGTTGCGAGACGGATGTTCGCAACCGCGTCGCCGCTCGGCAGGTAACGGACTTCAGGATCGGCGCCGAGATTGCCGACGAGGATGACCTTGTTGACGGATGCCATGTGTTTCTCCAGTAAATTCGATGCCGGGCCGCCCGCTCATGCTGTCGGTACGGCCCGCCGGGCAAGCCGGCGAACGCCGCCGGTACCTGCCCGAAATGAGTTCAGGCCTTGCGCGGCGGCGCTTTCATGCTGGCCGCGATTATAAGCCACGCGGCAACGAGCCCCGAGCACGTGTAGAACACCGTATTGGCGCCCCCGTGCTTCAGCAGCCAGCCGCCCACGATGCCGCCGAGCGCGAGCCCGATCGACTGCGTGGTGTTGTAAACACCTGTGGCCGCGCCCTTGCGCGAACCGGGCGCGAGCTTCGATACGAGCGACGGCTGCGACGCTTCCAGGATGTTGAAACCGAGGAAGTAGACGAACAGAACCGCTGCCACAATCAGGATGGTATGCGGCGCGCTGCCCAACAACAATTGGCCGATCAGGATAGCCAGGATGCCGCCGAGCAGCACCGGCTTCATCTTGCCCCGTTTTTCCGCGACGATGATCGCCGGGACCATCATCACGAACGCGAGCCCCATCACCGGCAGGTAGACCTTCCAGTGCGCGGCGACCGGCAGGCCGCCGTCGACGAGCAGGCGCGGTACGACAAGGAACAGCGCCGTCTGAGTCGCGTGCAGCACCAGCACGCCGAAGTTCAGGCGCAGCAGTTCGATGTTGTGCAGCACCTCGGCGAACGGCGCGGGCACGTGCACGGGCTTCGCCGCGTCGGGCACGATCCACAGCACGACGCCGATCGCGAGGATCGACAGCACGCCGACGATCGCGAACAGCCCGCTCATCCCGACCCAATGGAACACGATCGGCGCACCGACGATCGCGACCGCGAACGACACGCCGATCGAGCCGCCGACCATCGCCATCGCCTTCGTACGGTTCTGCTCGGAGGTCAGGTCGGCGATGAACGCGAGCACCGCGGACGACACCGCGCCCATCCCCTGGATCACGCGGCCGACGATGATCCACGTGATGTCATGCGCGGACGCGGCGACGAAGCTGCCGATCGCGAAGATCACGAGACCGGTGGCGATCACCGGCTTGCGGCCGAACTTGTCGGACGCCCAGCCGTAGAAGATATAGAACAGCGATTGCGTGACGCCGTAGGCCCCGAGCGCGATACCGACGAGCAGCACGTTGTCGCCGCCCGGGATGGTTTTCGCGTAGACCGAGAACACCGGCATGATCATGAACAGGCCGAGCATGCGCAGCGCGAAGATCGCCGCGAGCGACGTGGTCGCGCGCAATTCGGGCGCAGTCATGCGGGAAGACGTGGCAGACGGATTGGACATCGGGAATGAATTTCGAATGATCGGAATGACCGCCCGACACCGGGCGGCGGAAGATCAGGACCAGCGGCCCGGGAGGCTTGGCCGGCAACACGTCGGGGCAGGATTCAGGCAGCCCGCAGGCCGCCCGGAACCGCGCGGCGCGGCCGCTTTCCCGGCGCAGGCGCCATCTTGCTGCCACCTGCTGCTAAGGCTGGGGGCCCCAAACGACGGCCTCGAAAAGCCGTTATAGTAGCAGGTTTGGTTCCCTCCATTTTCGCCAGGTTCATGGAACAGATCCGCATCCGTGGGGCTCGTACCCACAACCTGAAAAACGTCAATCTCGACCTGCCGCGCCACAAGCTGATCGTGATTACCGGGTTGTCCGGGTCGGGCAAGTCGTCGCTCGCGTTCGATACCCTTTATGCCGAGGGCCAGCGCCGCTACGTCGAAAGCCTGTCCGCGTATGCCCGCCAGTTCCTGCAGCTGATGGAGAAACCCGACGTCGACCTGATCGAAGGCCTGTCGCCGGCGATCTCGATCGAGCAGAAGGCGACGTCCCACAACCCGCGTTCGACCGTCGGCACGGTCACGGAAATCCACGACTACCTGCGACTTTTGTTCGCACGTGTCGGGACGCCGTACTGCCCCGACCACGACATCCCGCTGGAAGCGCAGAGCGTGTCGCAGATGGTCGACGCGGCGCTCGCGCTGCCCGAGGAAACCAAGCTGATGATCCTCGCGCCCGTCGTCGCGGATCGCAAGGGCGAGCATGCCGAGCTGTTCGAGGACATGCAGGCGCAGGGTTTCGTGCGCTTTCGCGTGCGCTCGGGCGGCGGCGCCGCGAACGAAGGCGTCGCGAAGATCTACGAGGTCGAGTCGCTGCCGAAGCTGAAGAAGAACGACAAGCACACGATCGACGTCGTCGTCGACCGCCTGAAGGTGCGCCCGGACATGAAGCAGCGCCTCGCCGAATCGTTCGAGACGGCACTGCGCCTCGCCGACGGCCGCGCGATCGCGCTCGAAATGGAGTCCGACCGCGAGTACCTGTTCAGCTCGAAGTTCGCGTGCCCGATCTGCTCGTACTCGCTGCAGGAGCTCGAGCCGCGCCTGTTCTCGTTCAACAACCCGATGGGCGCGTGCCCGGAATGCGACGGCCTCGGCCAGATCACGTTCTTCGACCCGAAGCGGGTCGTCGCGCACCCGTCGCTGTCGCTCGCCGCCGGCGCCGTGAAAGGCTGGGACCGCCGCAACCAGTTCTACTTCCAGATGCTGCAGAGTCTCGCGGCGTTCTACGAATTCGACATCGACGCCGCATTCGAGGATCTGCCGGAAAAGATCCGGAAGGTGCTGCTGTTCGGCTCGGGCAAGCAGACGATCCCGTTCTCGTACATCAACGAGCGCGGCCGCACGACGATCCGCGAGCACGTGTTCGAAGGGATCATCCCGAACCTCGAGCGCCGCTACCGCGAGACCGATTCGGTCGCGGTGCGCGAAGAGCTGTCGAAGTACCAGAACAACCAGCCGTGCCCGTCCTGCGACGGCACGCGCCTGCGCCGCGAAGCGCGCCACGTGCGGATCGGCACGGGCGACTACGCGCGCGGCATCTTTGAAATCAGCGGCTGGCCGCTGCGCGACGCGCTCGGCTATTTCGACGGCCTGTCGCTCGAAGGCGCGAAGCGCGAGATCGCCGACAAGGTGATCAAGGAAATCGTCGCCCGCCTCACCTTCCTGAACAACGTCGGCCTCGACTACCTGTCGCTCGAACGCAGCGCCGAAACCCTGTCGGGCGGCGAGGCGCAGCGTATCCGGCTCGCGTCGCAGATCGGCTCGGGCCTCACGGGCGTGATGTACGTGCTCGACGAGCCGTCGATCGGCCTGCACCAGCGCGACAACGACCGCCTGATCTCGACCCTCAAGCATCTGCGCGACCTCGGCAACTCGGTGATCGTCGTCGAGCACGACGAGGACATGATCCGCACAGCCGACTACGTCGTCGACATGGGCCCGGGCGCCGGCGAGCACGGCGGCGTGATCGTGGCCGAGGGCACGCCGAAGCAGGTGCAGTCGAATCCGCAGTCGCTCACCGGCCAGTACCTGGTCGGCAAGCGCACGATCGAGTACCCGGACGAGCGGCTTGCCCCCGATCCCGAGCGGATGCTGCGCATCGTCGACGCGCACGGCAACAACTTGAAGCATGTCGACCTCGAACTGCCGGTCGGCCTGCTGACCTGCATCACCGGTGTGTCGGGCTCCGGCAAGTCGACGCTGATCAACGACACGCTGTATCACGCGGTCGCGCGCCACCTGTACGGCTCGTCGGCCGAACCGGCGCCGCACGAGGCGATCGAGGGCCTCGAGCACTTCGACAAGGTGATCAACGTCGACCAGTCGCCGATCGGCCGCACGCCGCGCTCGAACCCGGCCACCTACACCGGCCTGTTCACGCCGATCCGCGAGCTGTTCTCGGGCGTGCCGACCTCGAAGGAGCGCGGCTACGATCCGGGCCGCTTCTCGTTCAACGTGAAGGGCGGCCGCTGCGAATCGTGCCAGGGCGACGGCGTGCTGAAGGTCGAGATGCACTTCCTGCCGGACGTCTACGTGCCGTGCGACGTGTGCCACGGCAAGCGCTACAACCGCGAAACGCTCGAAGTGCAGTACAAGGGCAAGAACATCAGCGAAGTGCTCGACATGACCGTCGAGCATGCGTACGCGTTCTTCAGCGCGGTGCCGGTCATCGCGCGCAAGCTGAAGACGCTGCTCGACGTCGGCCTCGGCTACATCCGCCTCGGCCAGTCGGCCACGACGCTGTCGGGCGGCGAGGCGCAGCGCGTGAAGCTGTCGCTCGAACTCTCCAAGCGCGACACCGGCCGCACGCTGTACATCCTCGACGAGCCGACCACCGGCCTGCACTTCCACGACATCGCACTGCTGCTGGAAGTGATCCACCGGCTGCGCGACCAGGGCAACACGGTCGTGATCATCGAGCACAACCTCGACGTGATCAAGACGGCCGACTGGGTGATCGACCTCGGCCCCGAAGGCGGTGCCGGCGGCGGCCAGATCATCGCGCAGGGCACGCCCGAGCAGGTCGCGAAGACGAAGGCGAGCTTCACCGGCAAGTACCTCGCGCCGCTGCTCAAGCGCACGACCCGCAAGGTCGCGGCCGGCTGACGCGCCCCGCCTGACTCCCCTCCCGCGCGCGGCCGCCCGGCCGCGCGCGCCCTTCCGCACCGCGAATCCGGCCCCTTCTCGTTTTCCCTTCTGCGTTTACACCATGCGCCAAACGGCCCCGTTGCGGACCATAATGGCGGCTATACTTTACGGTCGTAAGGTTCGCCGTACGCACCAATCCGGTGCGGCGCCGGGCGAACACGGCTCTGCCGCGCATTCCGCGGCATGACACACGAACGACAGGAATCCACGATGGAGAAGCAACCAGACTCGTCTCGCGACGCGCAGAATCGCGAACCGCACCTGCGCAGCGTGCGGCTGACGAGCGATTTCAGCCTGCCGAAGCTGTCGGCACTGGAGATCGGCAGCTATGTGTTCGCGATCCTTGCCATGTGGCTCGTGATCGAGCTCAAGCTGCTCGGCGGGCTGCTGGCCGGCCTGCTCGTCTACCAGCTGATCCACACGATCGCCCCCGTGATCGAACGCCACACCACGAGCATGCGCGCGCGCTGGGTCGCCGTCGTGCTGCTGTCGATCGTGATCGTCGGCGCGCTGACCAGCCTGACGATCGGCATCATCGAACACTTCGAGCGCACGGTGCCGAACCTGCAAAGCCTGCTCGACCAGCTGATGCAGATCGTCGAGCAGACTCGCGCCCGTACGCCGGCCTGGATCGCGAACCTGCTGCCAGTCGACGTCGAGCAGATGAAGACGAAGGCGGCCGTGCTGATGCACTCGCACATGGACCAGCTCCAGCAAAGCGGCAAGAGCGTCGCGCGCGGCTTCGGCCACGTGCTGTTCGGGATGATCATCGGCGCGATGATCGCGATCGGCGTCGAGCACGGCAAGGTGCGCCGGCCGCTGTCCACGGCGCTCGTCACGCGCGTGTCGCGCTTCGCCGACGCATTCCGCCGGATCGTGTTCGCGCAGATCAAGATCTCGGCGATCAACGCGGTGTTCACGGGCATCTACCTGCTCGTCGCGCTGCCGATCTTCCACCAGCGGCTGCCGCTGTCGAAAACGCTCGTGCTCGTCACGTTCATCGTCGGCCTGCTGCCCGTGATCGGCAACCTGATCTCGAACACGCTGATCGTCGCCGTGTCGCTGTCGGTCAGCATGGGTACCGCGATCGCGTCGCTGGCATTCCTCGTGATCATCCACAAGCTCGAATACTTCCTGAACGCGAAGATCATCGGCGGCCAGATCGAGTCGCGCGCATGGGAGCTGCTGCTCGCGATGCTGATCATGGAAGCCGCGTTCGGGCTGCCGGGCGTGATCGCCGCGCCGATCTTCTATGCGTACCTGAAGCGCGAGCTGTACCTGCTGCGGCTGATCTGACGCAGCTCGCACAACGCAAGCGATAAAAAAACGCCGCGCCCCGTGAAGGGCGCGGCGTTTTTGTTTGTGATTGCCAGCCGACGCCCGGCAATCAGCAAATCAGCGGAACACGACCGTCTTCGTCCCGTTCAGCACGACCCGGTGCTCGACGTGCCACTTCACCGCGCGCGCAAGCGTCACGCATTCGACGTCGCGGCCGATCGCGGTCAGCTGGTCGGGCGTCATGCTGTGGTCGACGCGCTCGACTTCCTGCTCGATGATCGGGCCTTCGTCGAGATCGGTCGTCACGTAGTGCGCGGTCGCGCCGATCAGCTTCACGCCGCGATCGAACGCCTGGTAGTAAGGCTTCGCACCCTTGAAGCTCGGCAGGAACGAATGGTGGATGTTGATCGCGCGGCCGGCGAGCTGCTTGCACAGGTTCGGCGACAGGATCTGCATGTAGCGCGCGAGCACGACCAGATCGGCCTGGTGCTCGTCGATCACTTCCAGCACGCGCGCTTCCTGCGCGGCCTTCGCGGCATCGGACGAGCCGCCGATCAGCGGGAAATGATGGAACGGGATGTTGTAGCTCGCGGCGAGCTGGTAGAACTCCTTGTGGTTCGACACGATCGCCGGGATCTCGATCGGCAGCTGGCCGGTGCGATAGCGGAACAGCAGGTCGTTCAGGCAGTGGCCGATCTTCGACACCATGATCACGACGCGCGGCTTCACGGCGGCGTCGTGCATTTCCCAGCGCATCGCGAACTGCTCGGCGAGCGGCGCGAACTCCCGGCGCAACGTGTCGAGCGCCGTCGCGGCATCCGCGCCGCCGCCGTCCTGCTCGAAGTGCACGCGCATGAAGAATTCGCTGGTGCGGCTATCGCCGAACTGCGCCGAATCGAGGATGTTGTTGCTGCGCTCGAACAGGAAGCCCGAGACCGCGTGGACGATGCCGTGCCGGTCGGGGCACGACAGTTTCAAGATAAAGCTGTGATCGGTCGGCATGACCGCTACTCCCTTCGTTTCCGTATTCGTCAAATTGCCCGTTCGCGCCGCCAGGCTGCGTGCTCGGCACGCGTCACGCGGCCGGTGCGAACAGTGCGTCGATGCCTGCCGCGTCGGCCGCCGGGATCCAGCGGTGGCGCAGCAGCGTGTCGAGCGTCGCAAGGCTTGCATCCATCGTCGCGCGGCCGGCGCGCAGCCAGCCGATCACCTCGGGCACGCCGGCCAGCAGGTGCTCGGCCACTTCGCCGTCCTGGTTGCGCGGCGCGAAGTCGCGCGGCAGCGGCAGGTCGTACACGAAGATCAGTTCGGACTGCGTGCCTTCCGGCAGCGAGCACAGCACCTGCACCGCGCGGCCCGCGATCGCGCGCGCGGCCAGTTCGGCCGGAATGCCGGCTTCTTCCCAGCACTCCTTCGCGAGCGTCTCGTGAACGCCCAGGCCCCAGCCGATCCCGCCCGCGACGACGTTGTCGAGCATGCCGGGGTCGGTTGCCTTGGTCTCGCTGCGGCGGCCGAGCCACATCTGCGGGACGGCCGCGGCGGACGGCTCGCCCGGCGCAACCGCATATTCTACGATGCCGTTCAGATGCACTGCATAAGTCTGCGTACCGAAGAAGCGCGACGCGGCGCGCTCGATGTACGCGAGCGGCGGATCGTCGAAGCGGTTGCGGATCGCGTAGATCTCGTCGCGCCAGCCGGGAATCGCGCCTTCGGCCGCGAGCGCGCCGATCGCGCTCGCCAACGCCATGCTGCGTGCGTCGACCGAGTCGTAGCGCGGCGACAGCACGACGCGCGCGTCGGTCAGCTCGAACACGTCGGGCCAGCGGGCGAGCATCGCGACGTCCTCGCGGCGCACCCAGCCGACCGCCTGGCCGGCAATCTCGAAACGCAGGTGCGCGGCCGGATCGAAGCGACGCGCGGCCGCAATGCACGGAAACGTCATCGCGATCAGTCCTTCAGCGCGACGCGGATGCCGATCGCGATGAACGTCGCGCCGGCGATCCGGTCGAGCCACACGCCGGCCTTCGGGCGGCGCTTCAGCCACGCGCCGATCATGCCCGCGCCGACGCCGAACAGCGAGAAGACCACGGCCGTCTGCAGCATGAACAGCGCGCCGAGTTCGAACATCTGCAGCGTCACGCTCTGCGCGCCGTGCGGATCGACGAATTGCGGCAGGAACACGACGAAGAACAGCGTGACCTTCGGGTTCATCAGGTTGCCGATCACGCTCTGCCGGAAGATCGTGCCGAGCGGCTGCGGCGGACGCTCATGCGCATTCGCGAGGCCCTGGCTGCGCAGCGCCTTGATGCCGATCCACACGAGGTACGCGGCGCCCGCGAGCTTCAGGATCTCGAACGCGACCGGCGACGAACGCAGCACGGCCGCGACGCCGAGCGCCGCGAGCGTCGTGTGGAACAGGATCCCGGCCGTGAAGCCGAGCGCGGCGACGAAGCCGGCCGCGCGGCCCTGCGAGATGCCGCGTGCGAGCACCTGCAGGTTGTCGGGACCCGGCGCGAACGTGATCGCGATCGACGTGGCGAGAAACAGCATGAAGTTGGGCATCGTGACCTCGCTGCTAACGTGGAATCAGGTGGATTCAGGCCGGCCGGCGTTCAGTGGCCGGCGAATTCGGTGACGGTATAAACCGGCAGTCCCGCGTTGCGCAGCAGCGCCGAGCCGCCGAGATCGGGCAGGTCGATGATCGCCGCGCCTTCGACGACTTCCGCGCCGAGCCGCTGCAGCAGGTTGCGCCCCGCCATCATCGTGCCGCCGGTCGCGATCAGGTCGTCCATGATGATCACGCGGTCGCCGGGGCGGCATGCGTCTTCATGGATCTCGACCGTCGCGCTGCCGTATTCGAGGTCGTACGATTCCGAGCGCGTCTTGTACGGCAGCTTGCCGACCTTGCGGATCGGCACGAAGCCGACGCTCAGCTCGTACGCGACGATCGGCGCGATGATGAAGCCGCGCGCATCGAGGCCCGCGACATAGTCGAGCTTCGCATCGACATAGCGCTCGACGAACAGGTCGACGAGGATGCGCAGCGCCTTCGGGCTCTGCAGCAGCGTCGTGATGTCGCGGAACATCACGCCCGGCTGCGGCCAGTCGGGCACCGTGCGGATCTGGCTGTGGATGAAGGCGACCGGATCGAGCGGTGCGCCCGACGACGAATGCGGCATGAAACTCTCCGAAAAAAACGGTGCGCGAAGATCGGGCACCGTTTCGAATAAATACGGGTCAGGTTATCAAACCAAGCGCGGCTCAGGCAGCCGCGGCCGGCGGATCGCGCCGATGGCGCGACAGCCGCTCCTCCGCGAGCGCGAGCGCCTCGGGCAACCCGCGCAGCACGACGATGTCGCTCGCGCGCAGCTTGGTTTGCGGATCGGGTTCGACGCCGCGGATGCCGTGCCGGCGGATCGCCGTGACTTCGAGCCCGAGCGCATACAGCCCGAGTTCTTCCAGCGAACGCCCGACCGCGTCCGCGCGCGCATCGACCGGCACCGATTGTAGCCGCACCTGCTCGTGGTCGTCGTCGTCCGCGTCGTCGGCGCCGCGGAAATAGCCGCGCAGCAGGCTGTAGCGTTCGTCGCGCATTTCCTCGACGCGCCGCACGACCTTGCGCATCGGCACGCCGACCAGCACCAGCGTGTGCGACGCGAGCATCAGGCTGCCCTCGACGATCTCCGGAATCACTTCGGTCGCGCCGGCCGCGAGCAGCTTTTCGAGATCGGCATCGTCGACGGTGCGCACGATCGCGGGCAGCGTCGGCTCGAGTTCGTGCACGTGATGCAGCACGCGCAGCGCGGACGGCGTGTTCGCGTAGGTGATCGCCACCGCCGCCGCGCGGTGGATACCGGCCGCGAGCAGCGACTCACGGCGCGCCGCGTCACCGAACACGACCGATTCGCCGGCCGCCCCGGCCGCGCTCACGCGATCGGGGTCGAGGTCGAGCGCGACGTACGGAATGCCTTCCTGTTCGAGCATCCGCGCCAGGTTCTGCCCTGCGCGGCCGTAGCCGCAAATGATCACGTGGCCGCGCTGCTTGAGGCTTTGCGTCGCGATCCGCGTCATCTGCAGCGACTGCTGCATCCATTCGGTCGACGACAGCCGCATCACGATCCGGTCGGCGTTCTGGATCAGGAACGGCGCCGCGAGCATCGACAGCAGCATCGACGCGAGGATCGCCTGCAGCAGCGTCGAATCGACGAGATGCCGGTCGAGGATCAGGTTCAGCAGCACGAAGCCGAATTCGCCGGCCTGCGCGAGCCCGATGCCGGTACGCATCGCGACACCCGGCGTCGCGCCGAACAGCCGCGCGAGCCCGGCGATCATCGTCCCCTTGAACAGGATCTGCCCGACGAAGAAACCGAGCACGAGGAGCGGGTGCTCCCAGATCACGCGCGGATCGAGCAACATCCCGGTCGTCACGAAGAACAGGCCGAGCAGCACGTCGCGGAACGGCTTGATGTCCTCCTCCACCTGATGGCGGAACGGCGTCTCGGAGATCAGCATCCCCGCGATGAACGCGCCGAGCGCGAGCGACAGGCCGAAGCGGTCGGTGATGAACGCGGCGCCGAGCGTGACGAGCAGCAGGTTCAGCACGAACAGTTCCTGCGAGCGGCGCCGCGCGACGACGTTGAGCCAGCGCGTCATGAAGCGCTGGCCGATGACCAGCAGCAGCGTGAGCGCGATCACGATCTTGACGGCCGCGAAGCCGAGCGTGATCGCGAGGTCCTTCGACGATTCGGCGCCGAACGCGGCGATCACGATCAGCAGCGGCACCACCGCGAGATCCTGGAACAGCAGCACGCCGAAGATGTTGCGGCCGTGCTCGGTCTCGATCTCGAGCCGCTCGGCGAGCATCTTCGACACGATCGCCGTCGACGACATCGCGAGCGCGCCGCCGAGTGCAATGCTGCCCTGCCAGGTGATGTGTACCCAGTGCTCGAACAGCATGCCGAGCACGAGCGCGAGCACGAGGGTCGCGACGACCTGCAGCAGCCCGAGCCCGAACACGAGCCGCTGCATCGCCCTCAGCTTCGCCAGCGAGAACTCGAGGCCGATCGAAAACATCAGGAACACCACGCCGAATTCCGCAAGGTGCTCGGCCCGCTCCAGATCTGCCGCGATGCCGAACGCATGCGGGCCGACCAGGATGCCGACGGTCAGGTAGCCGAGCATCGGCGGCAGGTTCAACGAGCGGAATACGACGACGCCCACCACTGAGGCCAGCAGCAGCAGCAGGGTCATTTCGAGCGGGGAAATCACGGGCGAAGCGTCCTCGTTCGTCGGGGCCACGGCAATGCGGGCGCGGGTGGTGGCGGTGGTCGGGCGACCTCGGACGAGTCCGAAGGCCCGGCGCGGCGAACAAACGCCTTTGCTATACTCCGCGCATGATAGCGAAAATCAATGATGACCGGGCGCTCGCGCTCGCCCGCGACGTGCTCGACATCGAGGCGGACGCCGTGCGCGCACTGCGCGACCAGCTCGACGGCGGCTTCGTCCAGGCCGTCGCGCTGCTGCTCGGCTGTCGCGGCCGCGTGGTGGTGTCCGGCATCGGCAAATCGGGGCATATCGCCCGCAAGATCGCGGCCACGCTGGCCAGCACCGGCACGCCGGCCTTCTTCGTCCACCCTGCCGAGGCCAGCCACGGCGACCTCGGGATGGTCACCTCCGACGACGTCTTCATCGGCATCTCCTATTCCGGCGAATCCGAAGAACTCGTGGCGATCCTGCCGCTCGTGAAGCGGATCGGCGCGAAGCTGATCGCGATCACGGGCCGCGCGGAATCGAGCCTCGGCACGCTCGCCGACGTGAACCTGAACGCCGCGGTCTCGAAAGAGGCCTGCCCGATGAACCTCGCGCCCACGGCGAGCACAACCGCCGCGCTCGCGCTCGGCGACGCGCTCGCCGTGGCGGTGCTCGACGCGCGCGGCTTCGGCTCGGAAGATTTCGCGCGCTCGCACCCGGGCGGCGCACTCGGCCGGCGCCTGCTCACCTACGTGCGCGACGTGATGCGCTCGGGCGACGATGTCCCGTCCGTCGGGCTCGACGCGACGCTGTCGGACGCGCTGTTCCAGATCACCGCGAAGCGCCTCGGCATGACGGCCGTGGTCGACGCCGACGGCAAGGTCGCCGGCATCTTCACCGATGGCGACCTGCGCCGCGTGCTCGCGCGCGACGGCGACTTCCGCACGCTGCCGATCACCGACGTGATGACGCGCGGCCCGCGCACGGTTGCACCGGATCACCTGGCGGTCGAGGCCGTGGAACTGATGGAGCGCCACCGGATCAACCAGATGCTGGTGGTCGATGCCGACGGCGTGCTGATCGGCGCGCTGAACATGCACGACCTGTTTTCGAAGAAGGTGATCTGATGAGCGCAGCGCTGACTGCGGCCGAACGTGCGAGCCGCGTGAAGCTGATGATTTTCGACGTCGACGGCGTGCTGACCGACGGCGGCCTGCTGTTTACCGCGGCCGGCGACACGATGAAGTCGTTCAATTCGCTCGACGGCCATGGCGTGAAGCTGCTCGGCGAAGCCGGCATCGCGACCGCGATCATCACGGGCCGCCGCTCGGAGATCGTCGCGGCGCGTGCGAAGGAAATGAAGATCGCGCACCTGTTCCAGGGTGTCGAGAACAAGTTCACCGTGTTCACCGACCTGATCGCGTCGCTCGGCCTCACCGCCGACCAGTGCGGCTACATGGGCGACGACTGGCCCGACCTGCCCGTGATGCTGCGCTGCGGCTTCGCGACCGCCCCCGCGAACGCGCACCCCGAGGTGATCGCCCGCGCGCACTGGGTGGCCGAGGCTCGCGGCGGCCAAGGCGCCGTCCGCGAAGTCTGCGACGCGATCCTGCGTGCGCAGCGCCGCTACGACGCGCTGCTCGCGGCCGCCTGCGGAGCCTGACGGATGAACAAGCATTTCCGCTGGACCCAGCTGCTGCCGCTCGCGGCGGTCGCCGCGCTCGCAGGCATCACCTGGTGGCTGCTGCAGGCCACGCTGCCGCCGCCCGGCGAGGGCACCGTGCAGCCGAAGCGCCATACGCCCGACTATTTCGCGGACAACTTCTCGGTCACCGAGCTCGACCAGTCCGGCTCGACCCAGTACCGGCTGACGGCCGCGAATCTGATCCATTACGAAGACACCGAGGACAGCGACTTGACCGATCCGGCCATGCGCGCGTTCCAGCCCGGCAAGCCGGTCGTGACGACCACCTCGAAGCGCGGCACCGTCAACGGCGACGTGTCGATCGTCGACTTGTACGACGACGCGCGCATCCTGCGCGCAGCCGGCGGCGGCGACCCGCAGATGCAGGCCGATTCCCAGCATTTCCGGATCTTCGTCAATGACGATGTGATCCAGACCGAAAAGCCGGTTAAACTCCAACGCGGCCTGTCGCTCGTCAACGCGACCGACGGCATGAAGTACAACAACGTCACCCGGGTCATCGAGCTTTACGGCAACGTGCGCGGCACGATCGCCGCGGCGGGCACGTCCGGCGGCTCGAAAGGTCAACCCAAGTGACGCATCCCTCACGTGACTGCATGAACGAACCGTTCCCTCGACAGATTTCCGGCGGCGCTGCGCGCGCCGTCCGCGCCGCGCTTGCCGCGACGCTCGTGGCGCTCCCGCTGGTCGGGCTGGCGCCGCTCGCCCATGCCGAGAAGGCTGACCAGAGCAAGCCGATCAACGTCGAGGCCGACAACCTGACCTATGACGACCTGAAGCAGGTCACGGTCGCAACCGGCAACGTCGTGATCACGAAGGGCACGATCATCATCAAGGGCGATCGCGTCGAAGTGCGCCAGGACCCGGAAGGCTATCAGTACGCCACTTCGTTCGGCAGCGGCAAGAAGCACGCGACGTTCCGCCAGAAGCGCGAAGGCCTCGACGAGTACATCGACGGCGACGCCGAGCGCATCGACTACGACGGCAAGCAGGACCTGACCACGCTGACCACCGCCGCGACCGTGCGCCGCCTGCAGGGCACGACGACCATCGCCGATACCGTGCACGGCAGCGTGATCACGTACGACGGCCAGCGCGACTTCTACACCGCGAAGGGCGGCAAGGACGTCGCCGCGCCGGGCAACCCGAACGGTCGCGTGCGCGCGATGCTGTCGCCGAAGAACGGCGGCCCCGCGCCGCTGAACGGCGCGCCGGCAAAGCTGTCGCCGTCGACCACGATCCAGGGGGCGCCGGGCCAATGAACGCGCTACCGAACCGCCAGCCGGCCGGCACGACGAGCTCGCTCGTCGTCCGCAACCTGAAGAAGCGCTACGGCTCGCGCACGGTCGTCAAGGACGTGTCGCTCGACGTGAAGAGCGGCGAAGTCGTCGGCCTGCTCGGCCCGAACGGCGCCGGCAAGACCACGTCGTTCTACATGATCGTCGGCCTGGTGCCGCTCGACGCGGGCGAGATCTCGCTGAACGGCAGCTCGATCAGCCTGCTGCCGATCCACAAGCGCGCATCGCTCGGCCTGTCGTACCTGCCGCAGGAAGCGTCCGTGTTCCGCAAGCTGACCGTCGAGGAAAACATCCGCGCGGTGCTCGAGCTGCAGCACGGCGAAGACGGCAAGCGCCTGTCGAAGGATGCGATCTCGTCGCGCGCCGAAGCACTGCTCGACGAGCTGCAGATCGGCCACTTGCGCGAGAACCCCGCACTGTCGCTGTCGGGTGGCGAACGGCGCCGGGTCGAAATCGCGCGCGCGCTGGCAACCAATCCGAACTTCATCCTGCTCGACGAACCGTTCGCCGGCGTCGACCCGATCGCGGTGCTCGAGATCCAGAAGATCGTCAAGTTCCTGAAGCAGCGCAACATCGGCGTGCTGATTACCGATCACAACGTCCGCGAAACGCTCGGCATCTGCGACCACGCCTACATCATCAGCGACGGCTCGGTGCTTGCCGCCGGTGCGCCGAGCGAAATCATCGAAAACGAAAGCGTGCGCCGCGTATACCTCGGCGAACACTTCCGGATGTAACTCTTCCTCGTGGCTGGCTGCACCCCGCCCGGCATCGCCGCGCGGGGCCGCGCCCCGCTTCGCGGCCATGCCCGCGACCGGGCGGCGCGCCGCGCGTAATCGCGGATGGCTCAACGCGCCTGGGTCGTGGCAAACTGCCGGTATGACTCCCTCCTTGCCATGAAAGCCAGCCTTCAACTCCGCCTGTCGCAACATCTGGCGCTGACGCCCCAGCTACAGCAGTCGATCCGGCTCCTGCAGTTGTCGACGCTCGAATTGCAACAGGAAGTCGCGATGGCCGTCGCGCAGAACCCGCTGCTCGAGAACGACGACGAATGGATCGCGAGCCCGCTGCGCGTCGCAGCGGACGGATCGTTGATCGCGCAGACGCCTCCCGCGCAGAACACCGAACCCGCTGCGACAAACAGCAGCAGTTCGTCGAGCGATCGCGCCGAGCGCGACGAGCCGGCCGGCGCGGACGAATACGACGGTTACGGCTCCGGCGACGGCAACGATGGCCCGCAGTGGAACCTCGACGAATTCGGGCGCTCGAGCGGCGCATCCGACGACGACGACCTCCCGCCGCTGCAAGTGCAGGAAGCCGCGACGTCGCTGCGCGACCACCTGTCCGCGCAGTTGCGCGTCACGCAGGCGAGCCCGCGCGATCGCGCGCTCGTGATGTTCCTGATCGAATCGCTCGACGACGACGGCTACCTGACGGCCACGCTCGACGAAGTGCTCGCCGACCTGCCGCCCGAGCTGGAGATCGATTGCGACGAACTGAACGCGGCGCTCGCGCTGCTGCACAGCTTCGACCCGGCCGGGGTCGGTGCCCGCTCGGCATCCGAATGCCTGAAGCTGCAGTTGCTGCGCCTCGATCCGTCCCCGACACGCACGCTCGCGCTCGAGATCGTGTCGCAGCATCTCGAACTGCTCGCCGCCCGCGACTTCACGCGGCTGCGCAAGCACCTGAAGGCGAACGACGATGCGCTGCGCGACGCGCACACGCTGATCCGTTCGCTGGAGCCGTTCCCCGGCGCCGCATACGGCAAGGCCGAGGCCGACTACGTCGTGCCCGACATCATGGTGAAGAAGGTCGGCCAGGGATGGCTCGCGGAGCTCAATCCGGAGGTCGTGCCGCGCCTGCGGATCAACAACCTCTACGCGAACATCCTGCGCAACAGCCGCGGTGATCCGTCGGCCGGTTCGCTCAAGCAACAGCTGCAGGAAGCACGCTGGCTGATCAAGAACATCCAGCAGCGATTCGACACGATCCTGCGTGTCGCGCAGGCCATTGTCGAGCGTCAAAAGAACTTCTTTGCGCACGGTGAAATTGCCATGCGCCCCTTGGTTTTGCGGGAAATAGCTGATACGCTGGGCCTACACGAGTCGACTGTCAGCCGTGTGACAACCGGGAAGTACATGCTGACCCCGTTCGGGACGCTTGAATTTAAGTACTTCTTCGGATCTCACGTCTCGACCGACACCGGTGGCGCCGCTTCGTCGACGGCCATCCGAGCCCTCATCAAGCAACTGATAGGAGCTGAAGACCCTAAATCGCCACTTTCGGACAGCCGCATTGCCGAGCTGCTGGCAGAACAAGGATTCGTGGTCGCGCGCCGCACGGTTGCGAAGTATCGCGAAGCCCTCAAGATCCCGGCAGTGAATCTGCGCAAGTCTCTTTAAGCCTGCTGCCTGCCCGGCGGCAGGCGTGTTCCGGCCACCGCGCATACGGGGAACAGGCCGGGCGACCTGTCCGCGATACACCGCCTCGTGCGGGTCGGGCAAGTCGACCGGAGCGCCGCCTCGATGCGGCCGGGTGGTCACTCGCTTGGAGAAGCACTATGAACCTGAAGATCAGTGGACATCATCTCGAAGTCACGCCTGCAATTCGCGAATACGTGATCACCAAGCTGGACCGGGTGCTACGGCATAGCGATCAGGTGATCGATGGCACTGTGATCCTCTCGGTCGACAACCACAAGGAAAAGGACAAGCAGCAGCGCGCGGAAATCAATCTGCACCTGAAGGGCAAGGACATCTTCGTTGAAAGCGCGAACGGTAACCTGTATGCAGCGATCGACCTGCTGATCGACAAGCTGGACCGCCAGGTCGTCAAGCACATGGAGCGCCTGCAAACGCACGCGCACGACCCGATCAAGCTTCAACCGTCGATCGACCAGATCGAACTGCCGCCGCAGTAACCTTCACCGCAACACATACGTCGCCCGGTTCGCCGGGCGTTTTTTTTGCGACTCCGCGCAGTGGTGCAACCGGTCCGTCCGCGCTGCGCCACGCACGCGGCTGTGCTCTATAATGTTCCGGTTATCGCCGGGGGGCGCTGGATGCGGTAGCTGCCTTGCAGGTTGCCGATGCCGAACGCCTTGATATCGCCGAACATGGATAATCAGTCTGCCGCCGCAAGGAGACCCCAGGCCGCCCAATCGCCTGCCAACATGAATCGCCTAGCCAAAATCCTGCCCATAGAGAACGTCGTCATCGACCTCTCAGTCACCAGCAAGAAACGCGTGTTCGAACAAGCCGGGCTGATGTTCGAGAATCAGAACGGCATCGCCCGCAGCACCGTCACGGACAACCTGTTCGCGCGCGAGCGCCTCGGCTCGACCGGGCTCGGCGAAGGCGTCGCGATTCCGCACGGGCGCATCAAGGGTCTCAAGCACCCGCTCGCCGCGTTCGTCCGGCTCGCCGATGCGATCCCGTTCGAAGCCCCCGACGGCCAGCCGGTCGGCCTCCTGATCTTCCTGCTCGTGCCCGAGCAAGCCACCCAGCAGCACCTCGAGATCCTGTCGGAAATCGCGCAACTGCTGTCCGATCGCGACGCGCGCGAGCGTCTGCACAACGAAACGGATATCGCCGAGTTGCATCGCCTGCTCACTCAGTGGCAACCTTGAGTTGATCCGGGCGGATTATTTTCCCGTACGCGGCGGCACACGCCGCCGTTCAGGGCCGCCCGGCGCCGGCCCGGCATGGCGACGTCCGTCGCCGCGCGCACGCACCGGCCCATTGGAGTGACGAGAGTCATGGATACGTCCAGCATCAACGCCCAGAGCATCTTCGACGACAACGCGGCCACGCTGAAACTGAGCTGGCTGACGGGGCATGAAGGCTGGGAGCGCGGCTTTTCGGCCGACACCGTCGGCAATGCAACCTCGAGCGCCGACCTCGTCGGCCACCTGAACCTGATCCACCCGAACCGGATCCAGGTGCTCGGCGAAGCCGAAATCGACTACTACCAGCGGCAAACCGACGAAGACCGCTCGCGCCACATGGCCGAGCTGATCGCGCTCGAACCGCCGTTCCTCGTCGTCGCCGGCGGTGCCGCCGCGCCGCCCGAACTCGTGCTGCGCTGCACGCGCTCGTCCACCCCGCTGTTCACGACGCCGATGTCGGCCGCCGCGGTGATCGACAGCCTGCGGCTCTACATGTCGCGCATCCTCGCGCCGCGCGCGACGCTGCACGGCGTGTTCATCGACATCCTCGGGATGGGCGTGCTGCTGACCGGCGATTCGGGCCTCGGCAAGAGCGAGCTCGGCCTCGAGCTGATCAGCCGCGGCCACGGCCTCGTCGCCGACGACGCGGTCGACTTCGTCCGACTTGGCCCCGATTTCGTCGAAGGGCGCTGCCCGCCGCTGCTGCAGAACCTGCTCGAAGTGCGCGGCCTCGGCCTGCTCGACATCAAGACGATCTTCGGCGAAACCGCCGTGCGGCGGAAAATGAAGCTGAAGCTGATCGTCCAGCTCGTGCGGCGCCCCGACGGCGAATTCCAGCGCCTGCCGCTCGAAAGCCAGACCGTCGACGTGCTCGGCTTGCCGATCAGCAAGGTCACGATCCAGGTTGCGGCCGGCCGCAACCTCGCGGTGCTCGTCGAGGCGGCCGTCCGGAACACGATCCTGCAGTTGCGCGGAATCGACACGTTGCGCGATTTCATGGATCGGCAACGACTCGCGATGCAAGATCCCGACAGTCAGTTCCCCGGCAAACTGGTGTAACCCGCACGCGCCGGCCACGCAACGCCGACGCGTCTGGCCGGTGCTATGATGAAACGTCAGGATTCACTGCTTCCCATGCGCATCGTCCTCATCACCGGCATCTCCGGCTCAGGCAAGTCCGTCGCGTTGAACGCGCTCGAGGACGCAGGCTATTACTGTGTCGACAACCTGCCGCCGCACGTGCTCCCCGAACTCGCCCGCTACCTCGCCGGAGAGGGCCAGCACCGGCTCGCGGTCGCGATCGACGCGCGCTCGAGCGCGTCGCTCGACGAAATGCCCGGCCTGATCCGCGACCTGTCGCGCGAGCACGACGTGCGCGTGCTGTTCCTCAACGCGAGCACCCAGGCGCTGATCCAGCGCTTCTCCGAAACGCGCCGCCGCCACCCGCTGTCCGGCTCGCTGTCGCACGATGCGGACGTCGGCCTGCTGTCGTCGCTCGAGGAAGCGATCGAGCGCGAACGCCACCTCGTCGCCCCGCTCGCCGAATTCGGCCACCAGATCGACACGAGCACGCTGCGCGCGAACGCGCTGCGTACGTGGGTCAAGCGCTTCATCGAGCAGAAGAACAACGACCTGATGGTGATGTTCGAATCGTTCGGCTTCAAGCGCGGCGTGCCGCTCGACGCCGACCTGATGTTCGACGTGCGCGCGCTGCCGAATCCGTACTACGACCACGAGTTGCGCCCGCTCACCGGGCTCGACCAGCCGGTTATTGCCTTTCTCGACGCACTGCCGATCGTCCACCAGATGATCGACGACATCCATGCGTTCCTGATGAAATGGCTGCCGCACTTCCGCGATGACAACCGCAGCTACCTGACCGTCGCCATCGGCTGCACGGGCGGGCAGCATCGGTCGGTGTTCATCGCGGAAACGCTCGCCGCGCGCCTTGCGCACGAGGCGAACGTGATCGTGCGGCATCGTGATGCGCCAGTGGATGTCGACGCGTCGTCGCGGCTCGTCTCCGAGGTCGACCGACCCTAGCGACACCCGCCCCTTCATCAGCGCGCCATGTCCTCCCTATCGACCACCCTGATCGACCTGCCGCTGTTTCCGCTGCACACGGTGCTGTTTCCGGGGGGCCTGCTCCCGCTCAAGGTGTTCGAGGCGCGCTATCTCGACATGTCCCGCGCGTGCCTGCGCGACAATGCACCGTTCGGCGTATGCCTGCTGAAGAGCGGGCCGGAAGTCGCGCAGGACGGCGCGGTGTCGGTGCCCGAAACCATCGGCTGCATGGCGCGCATCACCGAATGCGATACCGGTGAATTCGGCATGCTGTACCTGCAGGCAGTCGGCACGCAGCGTTTCGAGCTGCTGTCGTATCGCGTCGAAGGCAACGGGCTGCTGGTCGGCATCGCGGAGCCGCTGCCCGACGACATCCCGCTCGAAGGCGAGCAGACGCTCGCGCAATTCGGCTCGTGCGCCGAGGTGCTCGAGCGCATCATCGCCGCGCTGAAGAAGACCGATCCAGAGAAAATGCCGTTCGGCGAACCGTTCCGCCTCGACGATCCGAGCTGGGTGTCGAACCGTCTCGCGGAACTGCTGCCGCTCGACCTGCGCGCGCGGCAGAAGCTGATGGAGTTTCCGGACGTCGGCGCGCGCATCGACGCCGTGCACCACGTGCTCGACCGGCACGGCTGGTTATAGGCGCCTCGGACCTTTCGCTTCCCGCGAGCCATCCGCAAGGGGGCGTCTCACGAGCGGCTTCCTTCCAGGCGAAAAACCCGGTCGGCGTTTTTCGGAGCGCCGCCCGGACAACCCCTTCGCGCCAGGCCCCCAAGGGCGACTTCCGTCGGCGCGAAAAACCACGGGCGTCCGACTTTTCCTTGAAAGCGCGGCATGCGCCGCGCCCCCCTTCGTTACAGCAGCGGCCCGCTCAGTGCATCGAGCAGCTTGCGCACGGGTGCCGGCACGCCATACGCGTCGAGCCGGCTCAACGGCACCCAGGCGGTGTCCGCGTCCCGCGCGCCCTCAGGCAGGCCACCGCCGTCGGCCATGTCGCTCAGCCGCGGCTCGATCTCGAGCCGGAAATGCGTGAACGTGTGCATGAGCGGCGCCAGCGGCACCGTGCCGCCACCGCCGAAGCCGCGCGCGAGTTCCGCGAGCGCGGCGTCGCCATCCGCCTGCGGCAGGCTCCACAGCCCGCCCCAGATACCGGTCGGCGGCCGCCGCTCGAGCAACACGGCGTCACCGTCGCGCAGCACGAGCATCCAGGTCTTGCGGGTCGGCACGGCCTTCTTCGGCCGCGCGGCCGGCAGTTCGCGCTGGCGGCCCGTCGATTGCGCGACGCAATCGCCCGCGAACGGGCAGCGCGCGCAATCGGGCTTGCCGCGCACGCACAGCGTCGCGCCGAGATCCATCAACCCCTGCGTATACGCGCTCACGTCGGCTGCGTTCGCGGCATCGGGCAACAACGATTCGGCGAGCGCCCACATGTCGTTCTCGACGCGCTTCTCGCCCGGAAAGCCCTCGACGCCGAACACCCGTGCAAGCACGCGCTTCACGTTGCCGTCGAGAATCGTCGCGCGCGCGCCGTACGCAAACGACGCGATTGCCGCGGCCGTCGAACGGCCGATGCCCGGCAGTTCGGCCAGCGCGTCGGGCGTCGCGGGAAACGCACCGCCGTGCTCGGCAACGACGACCTGCGCGCAACGGTGCAGGTTGCGCGCGCGCGAGTAGTAGCCGAGCCCCGCCCACAGCGCCATCACGTCGTCGGTCGGCGCGGCCGCGAGCGCGGCGACGTCGGGGTAGCGTTCGAGAAAGCGCGTGTAATACGGGATGACGGTCGATACCTGCGTCTGCTGCAGCATGATTTCCGACAGCCAGATCCGGTACGGATCACGGGTGTTCTGCCACGGCAGGTCGTGGCGGCCATGCTCGCGCTGCCACGCGACCAGGCGCGTGGCGAACGTGCGATGCAGCGGCGTAACGGGGAACGGAGCGGGGGCGATGCGGGGCGGCTTCAAGTTATCTAATCGTGGAAAAAGGTTTCAACGCTGGCAGGTCGGGCAGAAATAGGTCGACCGCTGGCCCTGTACGATCTGGCGGATCGGCGTGTTGCATACGCGGCATGGCTGGCCCGCACGGTCGTAGACGAAGCAGTCGAGCTGGAAATAGCCGCTTTCGCCGTTGCTGCCGACAAAATCGCGCAACGTGCTGCCACCGCGCTCGATCGCGTCGGCAAGCGTCGCGCGCACTGCGTCGGCCAGCCGCTCGTAGCGCGGCAGCGACACCTTGCCGGCGGCCGTCGTCGGCCGGATGCCGGCGCGAAACAGGCTCTCCGACGCATAGATGTTGCCGACGCCGACGACCATGTCGCCCGCGAGCAGCGCCTGCTTGACCGACACGGTGCGGCCGCGCGTGCGCGCGTGCAGCAGCGCGCCGGTGAACGCCGGCGAGAACGGCTCGACGCCGAGGCTCGCGAGGAGCGGATGCGCATGGACATCGCCCGCTTCCCGCGGGTGCCACAGCACCGCACCGAAGCGGCGCGGATCGCGGAACCGCAGCACGAATTCGTCGAAGATCCAGTCGATGTGGTCGTGCTTCGCGGCAACCGGCAGCCCGTCCGCGGGCAGCACGCGCAGCGTGCCCGTCATGCCGAGATGAACGATGAACCAGCCCGCGTCGACCTCGAACAGCAGGTACTTGCCGCGACGCTCGACGGCGAGCACCTCGCGCGCGCGCAACTGCTCGGCGAGCCCGGCCGGCACGGGCCAGCGCAGCATCTCGGTACGGACGTCGACACGCTCGACGCGGCGGCCCGCGACAAAGGGCTCGATGCCCCGGCGCGTGACTTCGACTTCTGGCAACTCTGGCATGTTTTGCGGGTCTGAGACTGGATTACCGATCGTGCGTGTATTGTAGCGAGCGCGTTACAATCGGTTGAAACATCGAACGGATTTCCATGACCCTGCCCTCGAAGCTGCTTCAGAAGCGCCCCGCCGCCGTGCGCGGCGCGCGCGCCTTCCCGGTCCGCCGTGCACTCGGCGCCGCGCTGTTTGCCGCCTGGACCCTCACCGCCTTCCCGGCCCACGCGCAGGATCCGGCATCGGACGACGCGGAGTCGCAGGGCGCGTTCGAGCACGTGATGCCGGACGAGAAAAAGGATCTCCCCGGCGTTCCGCTGACGAGCCAGATCGTCTATCAGGTGCTCGCCGCCGAGGTCGCGCTGCAGCGTAACCAGCCCGCGCCGGCCTACCAGACCTACCTCGCGCTCGCCCGCGACACGCGCGATCCGCGCATGGCGCAGCGTGCGACCGAGATCGCGCTCGGCGCGCAGAGCCCGGCCGACGCGTTGTCCGCCGCGAACCTGTGGCGCCAGTACGCACCGGATTCGAATCGCGCATCCCAGGTTGACGCCGCGCTGCTGGTGCTTGCCGGCAAGCCGGCCGACGCGCAGCCGATGCTCGCGCGCGAGCTGGCCCGGGCGACCGGCGAGACGCGCGGCCCGGCGATCCTCGCGCTGCAGGCGTTGCTGGTACGCGGCTCCGACCGCGTCGGCGGCCTCGCGGTGCTGAAGGACATGCTGAAGAACGACCTGAACCGGCCCGAAGCGCAGCTCGCTATCGCGCGCCAGCAGCTCGCGGTCGACGACAAGGACGGCGCCGCGCAGTCGCTGAAGCAGGCGCTGCAGATCCGCCCCGACTACCTGCCGGCGGCCCTGATGCTGTCGCAGATGGGGCCCGCGGAACGCGCGGCGGGCATCGCGTCGTTCGAGAAGTATGTTCAGCAGAATCCGAAGTCGCGCGACGCGCGGCTCGCGCTGTCGCAGCTCTATCTCGCCGACGATCGCCTCGACGACGCGCAGAAGCAGTTCGAGACGATGCGCAAGCTCGACTCGAAGGACCCGACGCCGCTGATGGCGCTCGCACTGATCAAGATCCAGCAGAAGAAGCTCGACGAAGCGACGGTCTTCCTGAAGCAGTACGTGCAGCTCGGCGACAAGCAGCCGAACCTCGACGTCGGCCAGGGCTACATCTACCTCGCGCAGATCGCGATCGACCAGAACAACGACGCGCAGGCGTCGCAGTGGCTCGACAAGGTCGACCAGACGAGCCAGCACTACCTCCCCGCGCAGATCACGCGCGCGCAACTGCTGCAGAAACAGGGCAAGACCGACGAGGCGCGCAAGGTGCTCGACGACCTGCCGATCACGGATCCGCGCGATGCGGCCGTGGTCGCACGCACCGACGCGTCGATCCTGTTCACCGCGAAGCGCTATCCGGAAGCCGAGGCACGGCTCGGGCAGGCGGTCCAGGACTTCCCCGACGATCCCGACCTGCGCTACGACTATGCGATGGCGGCCGAAAAGACCGGCCACTACACGACGATGGAAAAGCAGCTGCGCGAGCTGATCCGCACGCAGCCCGACAATCCGCAGGCGTACAACGCACTCGGCTATTCGCTCGCCGACCGCAACCAGCGGCTGCCCGAAGCCAGCAAGCTGATCGACAAGGCGATGACGCTCGCGCCGAACGACGCGTACATCATGGACAGCCTCGGCTGGGTGAAGTACCGGATGGGCGATACGGCCGGCGCGACGAAGGTGCTGCGACGCGCGTACGAACTGCAGCCGAACGCCGAAATCGGCGCGCACCTCGGCGAAGTGCTGTGGAAGAGCGGCGCGCAGGACGACGCGCGTTCCGCGTGGCGTGACGCGCAGAAGCTCGAGCCGGACAACGACACGCTCGTGCAGACGCTGAAACGCCTCCAGGTCAACGGTCTCTGATGCAGATGTTCCCGACGTTTTCCCTGTCCTTCCGCGCGCAGCGCACGCTGGCCGCAGCCGGTGCGGCGCTCGCGCTCGCGGGCTGCGCGAGCACGCCGCCGTCGGCCAGCGCGCCGACCGGCGCGGCGCTGCAGACCGCCGCAACCCACGCTTACCACGGCCGCTTCGCGGTGCAGTACGACGACCGTCTCGGCAAGCAGCAGAACGTGTACGGCAACTTCGACTGGCAGGAGCACGGCGACGACGTGTCGCTGGAGCTGCGCAGCCCACTCGGCCAGACGCTCGCGGTCGTGAAATCGACGCCGCAGGCGGCATCGCTCGAATTGCCGAACCGTCCGACGCAATATGCGCCGGACGTCGGCGACCTGATGCAGAAAACGCTCGGCTTCGAACTGCCGCTCGCGGGCCTGCGCTACTGGCTGCTGCCGACAGCCGCGCCCGCCACGCCCGCGGAGACGGTGCGCGATCCGGCCGACGGTACGCGCGTCAAGCAGATCCGCCAGGACGGCTGGACGATCGACTACCTTGCCTACGCGGATGCCCCGGCCACGGGCGTCAAACGCGTCAACCTCGTGCGTGCGACACCGCCGCTCGACATCAAGCTCGTGCTCGATCAGTGAGCACCCGCCTAGCCCAGACCTACGCATGACCGATTCGACCCGCTCGCTGCGCAACTGCCTTGCGCCCGCGAAACTCAACCTGTTCCTGCACATCACCGGCCGACGTCCGAACGGCTATCACGACCTGCAGAGCGTGTTCCAGTTGCTGAACTGGGGCGACACGCTGCACTTCACGCTGCGCGACGACGGTCGCGTCGCACGCGTCACCGACGTGCCCGGCGTGCCCGAGGAAAGCGATCTCGTCGTGCGCGCGGCCAACCTGTTGAAAGCGCATACGGGCACCGCGCACGGTGTCGACATCGAGATCGACAAGTGCCTGCCGATGGGAGCCGGCCTCGGCGGCGGCAGCTCCGACGCGGCCACGACGCTGCTCGCGCTGAACCGCCTGTGGCAACTCGACTTGCCGCGCGCCGAACTCCAGTCGCTCGCGGTAAAACTCGGCGCAGACGTCCCGTTTTTTATTTTTGGAAAAAATGCGTTCGCAGAGGGTATCGGAGAAGAATTAGCTGAGGTACAATTGCCGACTCGCTGGTTCTTGGTTGTAACGCCCCGCGTTCACGTCCCAACCGCTGAAATATTTTCAGATGAGTTGTTGACAAGAGATTCGAAGCGCGTCACAATTACGGACTTTCTTGCACAGCAAAGCAGCGACGCGGGATGGCCAGATAGTTTCGGTCGGAACGATATGCAGCAAGTTGTGACAAGTAAGTACGCGGAAGTTGCGCAGGTGGTCAAATGGTTGTATGATGTGACCCCCGCGAGGATGACCGGCTCCGGAGCAAGCGTGTTTGCAGCGTTTCGCAGCAAGCATGAGGCAGAAGCGGCGCAAGCCAAGCTGCCCACCGGTTGGAACGGTGCAGTTGCCGAGAGCCTGAACGAGCATCCGCTCTTCGCTTTCGCATCATGAAGTTTTACTTTGCCGAACGGCCTACACAAGTTCGGTGAAGTTATCAGTTAAGTGTAGGGGAGTCGCCAAGTTGGTCAAGGCACCGGATTTTGATTCCGGCATGCGAGGGTTCGAGTCCTTCCTCCCCTGCCAAAAATTTTTCCCGCATTTCCCGCCCAAGCCTGAAGCAGGTGCACGATGAGCAGCCACAGCCATGATGGCCTGATGGTCTTTACTGGCAACGCGAATCCCGCGCTCGCCCAGGAAGTCGTCAATATCCTTGGAATTCCCCTCGGCAAAGCAATGGTCAGCCGTTTCTCCGACGGCGAGATCCAGGTCGAGATCCAGGAAAACGTGCGCGGCAAGGACGTCTTCGTCCTGCAATCCACGTGCGCGCCGACGAACGACAACCTGATGGAACTGATGATCATGGTCGATGCGCTCAAGCGCGCATCCGCTGGCCGGATCACTGCTGCCATCCCCTACTTCGGCTACGCCCGTCAAGATCGCCGCCCGCGTTCGGCGCGTGTCGCGATCTCGGCGAAGGTCGTCGCGAACATGCTGGAAATCGCCGGCGTCGAGCGGATCATCACGATGGATCTGCACGCCGACCAGATTCAGGGCTTCTTCGACATCCCGGTCGACAACATCTACGCAACGCCGATCCTGCTGGGTGACCTGCGCAAGCAGAACTACTCGGATCTGCTCGTCGTGTCGCCGGACGTCGGCGGTGTGGTACGTGCCCGGGCACTCGCGAAACAGCTCAACTGCGATCTCGCGATCATCGACAAGCGTCGCCCGAAGGCGAACGTCTCCGAAGTGATGAACATCATCGGTGAAGTCGAAGGCCGCACCTGCGTGATCATGGACGACATGGTCGATACGGCAGGCACGCTCTGCAAGGCCGCGCAAGTGCTGAAGGAACGCGGCGCGAAGCAGGTCTTCGCGTACGCTACGCACCCGGTGCTGTCGGGTGGCGCTGGTGATCGTATCGCCGCATCGGCGCTCGACGAACTGGTCGTCACCGATACGATCCCGCTGTCCGCCGAATCGCTCGGCTGCTCGAAGATCCGTGCGTTGACGAGCGCGAGCCTGCTGGCCGAAACGTTCTCGCGGATCCGCCGCGGCGACTCGGTGATGTCGCTGTTCGCGGAATCCTGATCGCGAATCGACTGAACAAAGCGTGCGCAGAAAGCGAAGCGGCAACGCTTCGCTTTTTGCACAATCGGACGGGATAGACGAAACCCCGGCCGTTTCATCGGGGGCCGCAGTTTGACGGCCCCGTTTTACTGCCTGGTCGCGGGCAGCTATTGGAGAATCACATGAAAGTCGTCGCTTTCGAGCGCCAAGAGCAAGGTACGGGTGCGAGCCGCCGCCTGCGCAACGCTGGTAAGACCACGGGTATCGTTTACGGTGGCGAAGCAGCCCCGCAAAAGATCGAACTCGATCACAACGCCCTGTGGCATGCCCTGAAGAAGGAAGCTTTCCACTCGTCGATCCTCGACCTCGAAGTGGCTGGCCAGTCGCAACAGGTTCTGCTGCGCGACGTGCAATACCACCCGTTCAAGCAACTGGTGCTGCACGTGGACTTCCAACGCGTTGACGCGAAGAAGAAGCTGCACACGAAGGCTCCGCTGCACTTCCTGAACGCAGAAATCAGCCCGGCCGTGAAGCTGTCGAGCGCGATCGTTTCGCACGTCGCGACGGAAATCGAAATCGAGTGCCTGCCGGCTGACCTGCCGGAGTTCCTCGAAGTCGACCTGTCGAAGATCGAAGCCGGTCAATCGCTGCACGCGAAGGACATCACGCTGCCGAAGGGCGTCGTGCTGGTCGCGCACGTCGACGCGGAAAACCCGGTTGTCGCATCGGCGACGGTTCCGGCTGGTGCCGTGTCGGACGCAGCAGAAGGCGAAACGCCGGCTGCCTAAGCGGGCTGCCAGCGCACCTCATCGATCCGTTTCACGAAACGGTCGACGCAACCCGCCGCGGCTTGCCCGGCGGGTTTTTCTTTTTCTGCGCCCAGGCGGCCGTTGCCGCCTTCGAAACGTCATGATCAAACTGATCGTCGGCCTCGGCAATCCCGGGGCGGAATACACCGCGACGCGCCACAACGCCGGCTTCTGGCTGATCGACCAGCTCGCCCGCGAAGCCGGCACGACGCTGCGCGACGAGCGTCGCTTCCATGGCTTCTACGCGAAAGCGCGCCTGCACGGCGAAGAAGTCCACCTGCTCGAGCCGCAAACCTACATGAACCGCTCCGGCCAGTCGGTCGTCGCGCTCGCGCAATTCTTCAAGATCCTGCCCGACCAGATCCTCGTCGCGCACGACGAGCTCGACCTGCCGCCCGGCACCGTGAAGCTGAAGCTCGGCGGCGGCAGCGGCGGCCACAACGGCCTGAAGGACATCACCGCGCACCTGTCGTCGCAACAGTACTGGCGGCTGCGGATCGGCATCGGCCATCCGCGCGACCTGATTCCGGAAAGCGCGCGCGCCGGTGCGAAGCCCGATGTCGCGAACTTCGTATTGAAGCCGCCGCGCCGCGAAGAACAGGACGTGATCGATGCGTCGATCGAACGCGCGCTCGCGGTGATGCCGATGGTCGTCAAGGGCGAACTCGACCGCGCGACGATGCAGTTGCATCGCAACTGAGCGCATCGCACCGCTCCGGTGCATCGAGCCGTCCGGCGCCGCCGGGCGGCCCCGCCCGCCCCTCCCTGCGCGCACATGCGGTAATCTGGTCGCTTTGCCCGACAGGAGCCAAGCGGTGAGCCGTTACTGGAGCGACATCGTTCAGCAACTCGTGCCTTACGTGCCGGGCGAGCAGCCCGCGCTCGCACACCCCGTCAAGCTGAACACCAACGAGAATCCCTATCCGCCGTCACCGCGCGTCGTCGCGGCGATCGCGCGCGAACTCGGCGAGACCGGCGACACCCTGCGCCGCTATCCCGACCCGGTTGCGCGCGCGCTGCGCGAGACGGTCGCGGCCCATCACCGCATCAAGCCCGAGCAGGTGTTCGTCGGCAACGGCTCCGACGAGGTGCTCGCGCACACGTTCCAGGCGCTGCTCGAGCACGACCGGCCGCTGCGCTTCCCTGACATCACCTACAGCTTCTATCCGACCTACGCGCGCCTGTACGGCGTCCAGACGTCGATCGTACCGCTCGCCGACAATTTCTCGATTCGCGTGGACGACTATCTCGACGACGCCGGCGGCGTGCTGTTTCCGAACCCGAACGCGCCGACCGGGTGCGCACTGCCGCTCGCGGACGTCGAGCGGATCGTGGCCGCGAATCCGTCGTCGGTCGTCGTGATCGATGAAGCCTACGTCGACTTCGGCGCGCAGTCCGCGATTACGCTGATCGACCGCTACCCGAACCTGCTCGTCGTGCACACGACGTCGAAGGCGCGCTCGCTCGCAGGTATGCGCGTCGGCTTCGCGTTCGGCGACGCAGCGCTGATCGACGCGCTGAACCGCGTGAAGGACAGTTTCAACTCGTACCCGCTCGACCGGCTCGCGCAGGTCGCCGCGCAGGCTGCGTACGAAGACACCGATTATTTCAGCGCGACCTGCCGGCGCGTGATCGACAGCCGGACGCGGCTCACGCATGCGCTCGACGCGCTCGGCTTCGACATCGTGCCGTCGGCCGCGAATTTCGTGTTCGCGCGCCATCCCGCGCACGACGCGGGTGCGATTGCGGCAAAACTGAAGGAACGGGAAATTTTCGTGCGGCACTTCCGGCTGCCGCGGATCGACCAGCACCTGCGCATCACCGTCGGCACCGACGCCGAATGCGATGCGCTCGTCGCGGCATTGCGCGAGCTGCTGGCCTGAAATGAACGAACCGGCGCCGGGCGGCGCCGATCCGGATGCGTGACGTGCGTGCCGAAGAACCCGGGCACGCGCGTCACCGCGGGGTCACGACGCGTCGTCGCCCTTCGCTGCGGTCAACGCGTGATACTTCTCCATCAATTGCGCGTGCGATTCGTCATGCTGCGGATCGCGCGGAATGCATTCGACCGGACACACCTGCTGGCACTGGGGTTCGTCGAAATGGCCGACGCACTCGGTGCACTTTTTCGGGTCGATCACGTAGATGTCCGGGCCCATCGAAATCGCGCCGTTCGGGCACTCGGGCTCGCACACGTCGCAATTGATGCACTCGTCGGTAATCATCAAAGACATACTGATCTCACTTCTTCAGGCCGGCGGCCGGCTTCGCAACGAAACCGGCCGGCGCCGCATTACGCGGCAGGGCCTCCCATCGCAGCGACTTTCTCGGTCAGCCACTTCTCGACGGACGGGAACACGAACTTGCTGACATCGCCGCCCAACTGCGCGATTTCGCGCACGATCGTCCCCGAGATGAACTGGTACTGATCGGACGGCGTCATGAACATCGTCTCGACGTCGGGCAGCAGGTAGCGATTCATCCCCGCCATCTGGAACTCATATTCGAAATCGGACACGGCGCGCAGGCCGCGCACGATCACGCGCGCATTGTTGGTGCGGACGAAATCCTTCAGGAGGCCGGTGAAACTCATCACCTTCACGTTCGGATAATGACCGAGCACCTCGTTCGCAATCGTCAGACGTTCTTCCAGCGAGAAGAACGGCTTTTTCGCGCGGCTGTCGGCAACACCGACCACCAGCGTATCAAAAATGCTCGACGCACGCCGCACGAGGTCTTCGTGCCCGCGCGTCAGCGGATCGAACGTACCGGGATACACGGCGACTACCATGTCGCTCCTCCTGTCATCACGCAAACGGGATGGCAGCCGTGCGATGCGCACGCCGCTGCCGAGATGGGCATGCGTCGCCTTTGCGGCGCGCCGCCTCGTATGGAACGCGCATTATTCATCATTTTCGCGCCGCAGCAAATGATAGTGAACCACACCGGCCTTGCCGTGCTTCACGACCTGCCAACCGGCGAGCGCTTCATGCGCGGCCGGATCGAGCTCCGCCCCCGTCTCGACGTACAGCGCGCCGCCTGCCGCGACGAGCGGCGCCGCCAGCGCAATCGCGCGCTCGAGGACGGCCAGCTCGTCGAACGGCGGATCGAGAAACACGACGTCGAACGCGCCCGGCGTGAGCCCGGCCGCGAGCCGCAACGCGTCCGCCTCCGCGACCTCGACCGCGCGCGCGCCGAGCTTGTCCTTGATTGCACGCAGCTGCTGCGCGGCACGCGGATGGCGCTCGACCATCACGACGCTTGCCGCGCCGCGCGACGCGGCCTCGAAGCCGAGCGCGCCGGTGCCTGCGAACAGGTCGAGGCAGCGCCAGCCTTCGAGATCCTGGCCGAGCCAGTTGAACAGCGTCTCGCGCACGCGATCGGGCGTCGGCCGCAGGCCATCGAGATCGAGCACCGCGAGCGGCGTGCGTTTCCAGTCACCGCCGATGATGCGGATCGTGTGCGGCTTGCCGCGGCCGGAAGGGGCCGCCGGGCGGCCGGGAGAGGAACGGGACATACGGAATATCGACGACGGAGGGACCGGGCGCGCGCGGGGGCGCACCGCTAAACAGGCGCACGTTACCACAGCGGCGGCGCACACTGACGCGAGCGACCCGCCGCACTGATAAAATGCACGGTTTCGGCCGCCGTGCGCCGCGCCCGCGCGAACGCAGAACGGCCCGTCCGGTGCCCCGCCCTGGCGGCGGCCCGTCCTCTTCCCGACGTAGACCATGTTCAGCTTCTTCAAACGATTCAAGAAAACGCAGGAGCCCGATCCGGCGGAATCGCAATCGGCCGACGCGCAGCAAACGGACGAACCGTCCGATGCGCCCGCGGTCGAGGCCCCGCCTGCGCCCGACGTGCCGCAAGCGCCCGCGCAACCGGTCGCGCAACCGGCCGTGCCGGCCGTCGTGATGACGGTCACGCCGACCAACGACGGCCGCGACGAAGTCGTCGAGACGGTCGAAATCGTCCCGCCGCCGCTGCAGGACGCCTCCGCGAAGAAATCATGGCTCGCGCGCCTGAAAACGGGGCTCGCCAAGACCGGCTCGAGCATCACCGGCGTGTTCGTCAACACGAAGATCGACGAGGATCTGTACGAGGAGCTCGAAACCGCGCTGCTGATGTCCGACGCGGGCGTCGACGCGACCGAGTACCTGCTCGGCGCGCTGCGCGAAAAGGTGCGCACGGGCCGCCTGACCGACCCGCAGCAGGTGAAATCCGCACTGCACGACCTGCTCGTCGAGCTGCTGACGCCGCTCGAGAAATCGCTGATGCTCGGCCGCGCGCAGCCGCTCGTGATGATGATCACCGGCGTGAACGGTGCGGGCAAGACGACCAGCATCGGCAAGCTCGCGAAGCATCTGCAGAGCTTCGACCAGTCGGTGCTGCTGGCCGCGGGCGACACGTTCCGCGCGGCCGCGCGCGAACAGCTGGCGGTCTGGGGCGAACGCAACAACGTGACGGTCGTGCAGCAGGAAAGCGGCGATCCGGCTGCAGTGATCTTCGACGCGGTCAGCGCCGCGCGCGCGCGCAAGATCGACGTGATGATGGCCGACACGGCCGGCCGCCTGCCGACGCAGCTCCACCTGATGGAAGAGCTGAAGAAGGTGAAGCGCGTGATCTCGAAGGCGCATGACGGCGCGCCGCACGAAGTGCTGCTGGTGATCGACGCGAACACCGGCCAGAACGCGCTCACGCAGGTCAAGGCATTCGACGACGCGCTCGGCCTCACCGGCCTCATCGTCACGAAGCTCGACGGCACCGCGAAGGGCGGGATTCTCGCCGCGATCGCGCGGCAGCGCCCGGTACCGGTCTACTTCATCGGCGTCGGCGAGAAGGTCGAGGACCTGCAGCCGTTCAGCGCGGTCGAATTCGCGGACGCGCTGCTCGGCTGAACACCGCCGGCACGCATCGCACAGGGCGCCTTCGGGCGCCCTTTTTCATGCGCGCCCGGTCATGCAAGTTCCGGGCGCGCCGCGATCATTCGGCGTCGGGCTGCACGCCGGGTTCGGCGGCCTTGAACGCATCGAGCGTCGACGCATGGTCGACGATCCGCTGGATCGTCGGATAGCGCGTCGTGTCGATCGAGAAGCGGTTCGCATTGAACACCTGCGGCACGAGGCATATGTCGGCGAGCGTCGGCGTGTCGCCGAAGCACAGCTTGCCGGTCCGCGGATCGCTCGCAAGACGCGTCTCGAGCGTGTCGAAGCCCGCCTCGATCCAGTGCCGGTACCACGCGTTCTTCGCCTCCTCGGGCACCTTCAGCGTGTGCTTCAGGTACTTCAGCACGCGCAGGTTGTCGAGCGGATGGATTTCGCACGCGATCTGCAGCGCAACCGCGCGCACATACGCGCGATCGACCGGCTGCTTCGGCAGCAGCGCCGGTTCCGGATGGGTTTCCTCGAGATATTCGATGATCGCGAGCGACTGCTGCAGCGTCGCGTCGCCGTCGATCAGCGTCGGCACGACCGCATCCGGATTCAGTGCGCGGTACGCGTCCTTCAGTTGCTCGCCGCCGTCGCGCAGCATGTGCACGGGGACATAGTCGAACGGCAGCTGCTTCAGGTTCAGGGCGATCCGCACGCGGTACGACGCGGAACTGCGGAAATAGCTGTAAAGCTTCATGGGATGTCTCTCGTAGTCGTATTCGGCCGGCGACGGCACAGGCGCGGCGCAGCCGGCGCGCGCACCGCCGGGAACCAGAGTGTAGCGCGCCGCGCGGCCTCGCTTGCGACGGCCGCGCCCGTGCGATACTCGGGGCATTCCTCACCGCTCACAGCGCGGCCCGATGCCGGCCGCCCGCCCCACGCCCCGATGACCGCTTCCCACGATCCCGCCGCCGTTCCGTTCCCGTGCGCCCGCTTCATCAAGGAGATCGGCCGCGGCCCGCACGGCGCACGCGCGCTGTCCGCCGAGGACACGTTCGAGCTCTATCGCGCGATGCTCGACGCGCGCGTGTCGGACGTCGAACTCGGCGCGATCCTGATTGCCTATCGGCTGAAGGGTGAATCCGCTGACGAGCTGGCCGCGATGCTCGCCGCCGCACAGGCATCGTTCGAGCCGGTGCACGTGCAGGACGCCGCGTTCCGCCCCGTGTCGATCCCGAGCTACAACGGCGCGCGCAAGCAGCCGAACCTCGTGCCGCTGCTCGCGCTCCTGCTCGCACGCGAAGGCGTGCCGGTGCTCGTGCATGGCGTCGAGCAGGATCCAGGCCGCGTGACCAGCGCCGAGATCTTCTCGGCGCTGTCGCTCGCGCCGTCGACGTCGCACGATGCGATCGAGGACACGCTCGCCGAGCGCCGCGTCGCGTTCGCGTCGATCGAGGTGCTGGCGCCGCGCATTGCCCACCTGCTGTCGATGCGCAGCGTGCTCGGCGTGCGCAACTCGACGCACACGCTCGTGAAGATCCTGCAGCCGTTCGCGCCGGCCGGCCTGCGGCTCGTCAACTACACGCACCCGCCGTACCGCGACAGCCTGGCGCAATTGTTCCGCGACCATCCGGACGCCGCGCTCGGCGGCGCGCTGCTGGCACGCGGCACGGAAGGCGAAGCCGTTGCCGACACGCGGCGCCAGGTACAGGTCGACTGGCTGCACGACGGCGTATGCGACACGCTGATCGAGGCTGAACGCTCGTCGACCGATACGCCGCCCGTTGCGCTGCCCGAATCGCGCGATGCGGCCACGACGGCCGCGTGGACCGACGCCGTCATGCGCGGCGAGGTGCCGGTGCCCGACACGGTCGCCCGGCAGGTCGCGACGATCGTGCAGATCGCCCGCATCGCACGCTGACGGCTCGCTCGCGAACCGGCCCCGCTTGCAGGGCATTTGACACGCGAGCGCATCCTGGCATAGAGTGCCCCTCATGCGTTCCTTTCCGAACACCCTCCGAATTACCTCCGGCCGCCTAGCGCGGCCGCTATCGCTACGACTAGCCTAAGGCTTTCGTAGCGCCGTGTGCTGTCCGCACGGTCCCTCCCAGCAGTTCCTCGCAGTACCCCTCTCGTAGTTTTTACAACCCGAAGTCGTCAGCATTCGTCCGTCTATCCGTCGGCCGACTCGCGAAGATCATCCGCATCCGCAGCGCGTTCACGTGCCGCGGAGCGAGGCAGCGCCAACCGTCGCCCATGCCGCCCGTCTTCGCTCGCGACTTGAGACCCGAGGTCCAGAAGATGCAGCGCAATCCGCAAGACAAGTACCGTCCGTTCGAGCCCGTCCGCCTCAATGGCCGCAAATGGCCGTCGCGCACCATCGAGCGCGCGCCCGTCTGGATGAGCACCGACCTGCGCGACGGCAACCAGTCGCTGATCGAGCCGATGAGCATCGAGCAGAAGCTCGAATTCTTCGAGATGCTGGTCGCGATCGGGTTCAAGGAGATCGAAGTCGGTTTTCCGTCGGCGTCGCAAACCGACTTCGATTTCGTCCGCAAGCTGATCGACGACAAGCGGATTCCCGACGACGTGACGATCGAAGTGCTCGTGCAGGCGCGCGAAGACCTGATCGCCCGCACGTTCGACGCGCTCGATGGCGTGCCGCGCGCGATCGTGCACCTGTACAACGCGGTCTGCCCGTCGTTCCGCCGCATCGTGTTCGGGATGTCGAAGGCCGACGTGAAGGCGCTCGCGATCGACGGCACGCGCATCATCAAGGAACACTGCGCCGCGCGCCCCGACACGCAGTGGACCTTCCAGTATTCGCCGGAAACCTTCAGCATGACCGAGCTGACGTTCGCTCGCGAAATCTGCGACGCGGTCGCTCAGACCTGGCGCCCGACCCGCGATCACAAGATGATCGTCAACCTGCCGGCCACCGTCGAAGCCGCGGGCCCGAACGTATTCGCCGACCAGATCGAGTGGATGGACCGCAACCTCGCGTATCGCGACAGCATCGTGCTGTCCGTGCATCCGCACAACGACCGCGGCACTGCGGTCGCGGCGGCCGAACTCGCGCTGCTCGCGGGTGCCGACCGCATCGAGGGCTGCCTGTTCGGCAATGGCGAGCGCACCGGCAACGTCGATCTCGTCACGCTCGCGCTGAATCTCTACACGCAGGGCATCGATCCGGGCCTCGATTTCTCCGACATCGACGCCGTACGCCGCGTCGTCGAGCGCTGCAACCAGATTCCGGTGCATCCGCGCCATCCGTACGCGGGCGACCTCGTGTTCACCGCGTTCTCGGGCTCGCACCAGGACGCGATCCGCAAGGGCTTCGCGCAGCAGCGCCCCGACGCGGCCTGGGAAGTGCCGTACCTGCCGATCGACCCGGCCGACCTCGGCCGCAGCTATGACGCGGTGATCCGCGTGAACAGCCAGTCCGGCAAGGGCGGCGCGACGTTCCTGCTCGAACGCGGGATGGGCTTCACGCCGACGCGCCGCGTGCAGATCGAATTCAGCCATGCGGTGCAGACGCTCGCCGACGCGTCCGGCGAGGAAGTGACGGGCGACGCGATCTGCGCGCTGTTCGCGCGCGAATTCTTCGACACCGACGGGCCGGCCGCGCGTCACGGCAACGGCGCGCGCTGGCAGAACCGCGAGATCGCGGCAGCGCCCGCGGCGGACACAACGCCCGATGAGGCCGTGCGACGTTTCGCCGCGGCGTTCGCGGCGGCCGCCGGCACGGCGATCGACGTCGCGTCGTGCGAACACGCCCGCACGACGGACGGGCGGATCGCGGTATCGGTCGGCTGCCGGGTCGGCGATGCGCCGCTGCGGCACGGCGTCGGCCTGCACGCCGACGCGGCGAGCGCCGCGCTCGATGCCGTCGTCAGCGGGATCAACCGCTCGGCCTGGCACTGCGCGGATCATCGCGCGGCGGCCTGAGCGCCGGGCTCCGTTTCAGGGTTCAAACGTCAGCGAGCGGAGCGTGACCGCCCGTGCGCCGCGCGATCCGCGCCGCACGAGGCAGCAAAAAGCGACCCAGAAGGCCGCTTCGGTCGGGACATGAAAAGGAGCGCCACGCGCGCTCATGTCTCGGTCGCGCACCGCGTCGCCTGCCACGCGAACAGGCTCCAGCGGCCCTGTTCGTGGGTGTGGACGGAGGTATAGGCAATCGGGAAGACCAGGCCGCCGTTGTTCGTTTCCATCTCGATCAACGCGCGCCCGGTGACGATGCAGGTTTCATCGCCGACGGGCAGCACGTCCTGCGACTGGATTTCGATCTGGCGATAGCGGCGGCGGCCGGCGACGATGGCGTCGATGAACTGCTGCTTGGTTTCGCGTTTGCCGTTGGTGTGCACGAAGAACACCTTGTCCGACAAAAGCGCGTCGAGCGCCTCGCCGTCCCCGTCCACCATCGCCCGGAACCGATCGCGCTCGAGCGCGCGGATCGCATCGACCACCTTCGCCATCGCCTGACTCCTCGGCAACGCGCACGCCGTGCGCGGGCATGCGGATCAGAAGTTGTACTGCAAGTAGAACTGGTGGAAATTTATACCAGGATTCGGCTCTTTGATACCCGCGTTAGACACATGTTCAAAACGGTAGCCGACCTGATACTGTTGCCGTTGGCCGAACTGCACGCCCACCCCCGCCGTCGGCGCGAACTGGAACGCGGTCCCCATCGAGAAGCGATCCGAAATCGTCGGGTGCGTCAGCAGCCGGATGCCGCCGCCGGCCTCGATGAACGGGCGGATCTCCCCGGCGCTCTTGATGAAGCGGAACATCGGCGTCACGCCGAATTCGCCAATGCTGCTGTGCACATTGCCGCCCGTGTGCCAGTAGCCGGCGTGCCCTTCCACGACGAACGCGAAGTGCCAGCCACCGATTTCCCACCAGTTCCAGCCCGGATCCCACACCACGCCGAGATCGGCCTTGTCGACCCCGTGGCGATCCGAAAAACCGCCGCCCGCCTGAATCCCCCATCGATCCGCGCATGCCGCACCCGATCCGCCCAGAAGGGACGCCGCCAGCATCGCGTGCAGCGCAAGCCGGCTGCGGGGCCGGCGATTCTTCTTATTGTTCATCTGTCACTCCAACTTTGTGGGTTGAATGGAGCCTGCCGCTTCGGCCGGCTCAAGCGAACTGAATGGTATGGTAAAGGACTTTTCGGATCGGCATCACAAAGCGAAATGGCTTCCTTCCAAAACGACAAAAATTGAAATCGTCTACTGATTACCATCAGAAACAACGGCTTACGGAACTTCGCTTCGCCCCCTCTGTCGCAGATTAGACTATCGACTCGACACGCTCGATAGAAAAGTGGGAACTCCGATGCCCACGCGTGCTCTAAGGAATTAGCACTCGTCTTGCGGGAGTGCTAAGATGGCCCACGGAATTTCATTCAAGACCGGGGGTTTGTCCCTGATTCCAAAGGAGTTTTTTTAGTGAGCAACGCCCTGACCCTCCCGAACACCCTGAGCCCGACGCCGGCCAAGGCCGCATCGGCAGGCTCGCTGGCGCTCGCAGCTCAATCGATGTTGCCGGGCCAGCTTGGCAACATCGACGCGTATATCCAGGCCGTCAATCGCATTCCGCTGCTGACGGTCGAAGAGGAACGCCAGTACGCGACCGAATTCCGCGAAGGCAACAACCTCGACTCGGCACGCCGCCTCGTGCTGTCGCACCTGCGGCTCGTCGTGTCGATCTCGCGCAACTATCTCGGCTACGGCCTGCCGCACGGCGACTTGATCCAGGAAGGCAACATCGGCCTGATGAAGGCCGTGAAGCGCTTCGATCCGGCCCAGAACGTGCGTCTCGTGTCGTACGCGATCCACTGGATCAAGGCCGAGATTCACGAGTACATCCTGCGCAACTGGCGCACGGTGAAGGTCGCGACGACGAAGGCGCAGCGCAAGCTGTTCTTCAACCTGCGCAGCCACAAGAAGGGCCTGCAGGCGATGACGCCCGAGGAAATCGACGGCCTCGCGAAGGAACTCAACGTCAAGCGCGAAGACGTGACCGAAATGGAAACGCGCCTGTCGGGCGGCGACATCGCGCTCGAAGGGCAGGTCGAAGACGGCGAGGAGTCGTACGCGCCGATCGCCTACCTGGCCGACTCGCACAACGAGCCGACCGCCGTGCTCGCCGCGCGTCAGCGCGACACGCTGCAGACGGACGGCATCGCGCAGGCACTCGACGCACTCGACGCGCGCAGCCGCCGCATCATCGAGGCGCGCTGGCTGCACGTCGACGACGACGGCTCGGGCGGCTCGACGCTGCACGATCTCGCTGCCGAGTTCGGTGTGTCGGCGGAACGCATCCGCCAGATCGAAGCGAGCGCCATGAAAAAGATGCGCACTGCCCTCGCCGAATACGCGTAAATCGCTGCGATTTAGAGCGCTTCATCAAAAACCGCTGCCCGACCGGCAGCGGTTTTTTTTCGCCCGCATTTTCTCCTGCTTTTCATTCGCTTCGCCGCTCGCTTCATCACTCGTTTCTGCGCCGATTAATTGACCTGATTCGTCAGGTAATACGCAGTTTGCGGGCCCCTTCCGCATAACCTTGATCTGCCTCAAGTTTCGGCCCGTGTTTCGCGACGGTCTGCCGCAGCGCAGCACTCGGCATCCGAAAGCCGTCCTTTTAAAATTGGCATGTCAGGCGCAAAAGGATTAAAACAGCTTCACGGCCGTCATAAATCCGACGTAAAGTCGCCCCAAATCAGACTTAAATCGATTCAGGATAATCGCCTTGATCTCGATCAATAAAGAGCCTGCGCCGCCTCCCCCGCGGCCGGCCGGACCGATCGGCTGGCGCGCACGCATCGCCGCGTGGGCACGCGGCCCGACGCTCGCCCGCGACATCACCCTGGTGCTGATCGTCAAGCTGATCCTCCTGATGTCGCTCAAATACGCATTCTTCAATCATCCGCAGGCCGAGCACATGTCGTTGCCGCCTGCCGCCGTCGCCGAGAAACTGCTTTCGGTACCGGCGCCTGCATCTACCGAGGGAGACCACCATGATAAGTAGTGAAGTCGTCGATCTGTCACGTCTGCAGTTCGGCATCACGGCGCTCTACCACTTCCTGTTCGTGCCGCTGACACTCGGCCTGTCCTGGCTGCTCGTCATCATGGAAGCGGTTTACGTGATGACCGGCAAACAGGTCTACAAGGACATGACCCAGTTCTGGGGCAAGCTGTTCGGCATCAACTTCGCGATGGGCGTGACGACCGGCATCACGCTCGAATTCCAGTTCGGCACGAACTGGTCGTACTACTCGCACTATGTCGGCGACATCTTCGGCGTGCCGCTCGCGGTCGAAGGCCTGATGGCGTTCTTCCTCGAATCGACGTTCGTCGGCCTGTTCTTCTTCGGCTGGAACCGCCTGTCGAAGGTCAAGCACCTGATGGTCACGTTCCTCGTCGCGCTCGGCTCGAACCTGTCCGCGCTGTGGATCCTCGTCGCGAACGGCTGGATGAACAACCCGGTCGGCGCCGAGTTCAACTACCAGACGATGCGCATGGAGATGACGAGCCTGTTCGACGTGCTGTTCAACCCGGTCGCTCAGGTGAAGTTCGTGCATACCGTGTCGGCCGGCTACGTGTCGGCGGCGATGTTCGTGCTCGGCGTGTCGTCGTGGTACCTGCTGAAGAAGCGCGACGTCGACTTCGCGCTGCGCTCGTTCGCGGTCGCGGCCGGCTTCGGCCTCGCGGCGACGCTCTGCGTGATCGTGCTCGGCGACGAATCGGGTTATACGACGGGCGAAGTGCAGAAGATGAAGCTCGCCGCGATCGAATCCGAATGGGAAACGCAGCCGGCACCCGCCTCGTTCACGCTGATCGGCATTCCGAACCAGGAAGAACAGCGCACCGACTACGCGATCAAAATCCCGTACGCGCTCGGCCTGATCGCGACGCGCTCGATCGACGAACCGGTGATCGGCCTGCGCGAGCTCGCGAAGCACAGCGAGGAGCACATCCAGAGCGGGATGGTCGCGTACGGCGCGCTGCAGAAGATCAAGCAGGGCGACACGAGCGACGCGACCCGCGCGCTGTTCGACCAGCACAAGCAGTATCTCGGCTACGGGCTGATGCTCAAGCAGTTCACGCCGAACGTGGTCGACGCGACGCCCGAGCAGATCAAGGCCGCCGCGAAGAAGACGATCCCGCCGGTCGCGCCCGTGTTCTTCTCGTTCCGGATCATGGTCGCCCTCGGCTTCCTGTTCGTCGCCACGTTCATCGCCGCGTTCTGGTTCTGCGCGCGCCGCGAGCTGCTGCAGGACAACCGCCGCTGGTTCCTCCGCTATGCGGTGTGGGCGATCCCGCTGCCGTGGATCGCGATCGAATTCGGCTGGATCGTCGCCGAGCTCGGCCGCCAGCCGTGGACGATCGCCGGCGTGCTGCCGACGCACCTGTCCGCGTCGAGCCTGCAGCCGAGCGACCTGTACCTGAGTCTCGCGGGCTTCATCCTGTTCTATACCGCGCTGTTCGTCATCGAGATCAAGCTGATGTTCAAGTACGCGCGCCTCGGCCCGTCGTCGCTGCATACCGGCCGCTATCACCACGAAATCGCGGCCGCCAGCGAGCGCGCCCCGGCGTGAGCACGCACCTGAAACGGAACAAGGAATCGCTATGGACTATGCAACTCTCAAGCTGATCTGGTGGCTGCTCGTCGGCGTACTGCTGATCGGCTTCGCCGTCACCGACGGCTTCGACATGGGCGCGACCGCGCTGCTGCCGTTCCTCGGCAAGACCGACGAGGAACGCCGGATCATCGTCAACACCGTCGGCGCGACGTGGGAAGGCAACCAGGTGTGGCTGATCACGGCCGGCGGCGCGATGTTCGCGGCCTGGCCGCTCGTCTACGCGGCGTCGTTCTCCGGCTTCTACTTCGCGATGCTGCTCGTGCTGTTCGCGTTGTTCTTCCGGCCGGTGGGCTTCGACTACCGCAGCAAGCGGCCCGACCCGCGCTGGCGCGCGGGCTGGGACTGGGGCCTGTTCGTCGGCGGCTTCGTGCCGGCGCTCGTGTTCGGCGTCGCGTTCGGCAACCTGCTGCAAGGCGTGCCGTTCAAGTTCGACAGCGACCTGCGCGTGACCTACTACGGCAGCTTCTGGGCGCTGCTGAACCCGTTCGCGCTGCTGTGCGGGCTCGTCAGCCTCACGATGCTCGTCGCGCACGGTGCGGCCTTCATCAAGATGAAGACGGAAGGCGTGATCGCGCGCCGCGCATCGGTCGCGCTGCGGGTGGCGTCGTTCCTCGCGGTCGTGCTGTTCGTGCTGGCCGGCGTGCTGGTCGCGTCTTATATCGGTGGCTTCCACATCACGCACGCCGCACCGACCGATACGGTCGCAAACCCGCTGCTCAAGGACGTCGCTGCCGGCTCGGGCCTGTGGCTCGCGAACTACAGCGAATTCCCGTGGATGATCGCGGCGCCCGTCGTCGCGATCGCGGGTGGCCTGATCGCGCTGCTGCTCGCCGGTTCGAAGCAGGAGAAGACGGCGTTCTTCTGCACGGGCCTGATGATCACCGGTGTGATCCTCACCGCCGGCTTCTCGATGTTCCCGTTCATCATGCCGTCGTCGCTCGACCCGCGCAGCAGCCTGACCGTGTGGGATTCGACGTCGAGCCACATGACGCTGCAGGTGATGCTGTTCGCGGTGATCGTGTTCCTGCCGCTCATCCTGCTCTACACGAGCTGGGTGTATCGCGTGATGCGCGGCAAGGTCACGCGCGAAGTGCTCGAAGAGAACAAGCATTCGATGTATTGATGCTTTGAACCGGGACGGGGCGCGCACGCGCCCTCGCCCACCGTTTCGCAAGGAGTCGGATCATGTGGTATTTCAGCTGGATTCTCGGTATCGGCGTCGCGCTGTCGTTCGGCATCGTCAATGCGATGTGGCTCGAAGCGCGGCAGAAGACGCAGGAAGCACGCGTTCGCCACGACTGATGCGTGTGCGGCCGATCGCGCCGCTACCGTCCGGAAGGAACCTCGCCTCAGGCGAGGTTTTTTTTCGCCCCGACCGGCCGGACAGGCCCGGCGCATCGATGCCAATTTAGCGCCAGATTGATACCACTTGAATACCAATAAAAGGTTTCATAAGATCTTTGGACACGGCCGCAGACAGGCCGAATCCTTCTGGGTGGGGGAGACATGCGAATCCCGTATGAGGCGCGCGCGTGCGCGCTATCTCGTCGTCGGCGTGCGACGGTCGGTTGTGCATCGCCGGCGAGCGTTGCCGTCATCGACCGCGTAGGTCACACGCGCGCCTTGGCCAACGGGCGCGCCGCCACGGCGTCGGCATCGGCATCCGCAGCCGCCGCTGCCGTGCGACGCCGATGAAGACGCGCACCCGCCCGCGCCGATCCGACCGGCACGCCTGCCCGCCCCCCGTTCCGTAACACACGCGCCCGCGTGCCGACTGCGCGCAGGGCAGCCGCATCGCCCGCGCACCCTGTTGTCCCCGCAGCTCCGTTGAAAGACCCGCTCGCAGCGACGTCATCCCGTGACGCCGCTATGCCCCCTTTTTTCTCAGGAATCCGCATGAACCGAACCTTGTCCACCCTGTTTGCCGGCCTGCTGGTCGCGGCATTGTCGC
>NZ_JAAGPE010000028.1:0-239 GCF_017104605.1 Burkholderia sp. Ac-20384
GAAAAAAAAAAAAAAAACACAACACCCACTACAAAACCCACGACGAAGGTAAAAAAGAAGAAACAACAAAAGACCGAGCAGGCAATAGACGAACACACGCGTAACACACTAGACTAACGCTCACAAACACGACCCACACCTGTACAGTACAACTAACTACCAGAAACCAGGACCATGTCAAAGTAAACGATGCATAATGACGACTATTCATACTGAGCAATGATACTAACATGTAGTAA